>DAOMOU010000056.1:0-10565 GCA_035444525.1 Gammaproteobacteria bacterium
GTCCAGCTTGTCGCTGGCATGGACGATGCCGTCCACCAGGATCAGGTCGAAGCCCTGCGCCTTGCCGTAGGCCTGGATCTCGCTGATGAACAGCCGCTGCAGGTCGCCGAGGCGCTCGTTGCGGCGCAGGTTCAGGTCCTCGACGAACTCGTTCTGCGCCCGCTGCAGGTCGCGCTGGCCGTCGCGCAGGGTCTGCTCGAGGCGCCGGCGCTCGTCGTCGGACATGAAGCCCTCGCCTTCCTGGATGCGCTTCTCGACGTTCATCAGCTCATCGCGCTTGGCGCGGATGTCGC
Source organism: Gammaproteobacteria bacterium (assembly GCA_035444525.1). Classification (GTDB taxonomy): domain Bacteria; phylum Pseudomonadota; class Gammaproteobacteria; order Steroidobacterales; family XN24; genus XN24. The sequence goes on from DAOMOU010000056.1 coordinate 294, forward strand.
GCTCGCGCGGCGCGAATTCCTCGGTCAGCGAGCGCTGCAGCGCCAGCGACTGCGGCGCCTCCTCGAAGAGCCGATTCAGCTTGACGACGCCGATCTTGTTTTCCGCCATCGCCGTGGCGGGAACTGCGAGCAGTGCGGCGAGCAGCAGCGCGCCGGAGATTCGGGTCATTGCGTTCATGCGTACGCTGTCCTCAATGATTTTGTGTCGTATTGGCCTGGCCGGCGCCCGGTTCGGGACATCAGAACGCCGAGCCGATGGTGAACTGGAAGCGCTCCGTATCGTCGAAACTGTCGTCGTTCAGCGGGAAGCCGTAGCTGAACTTGAAGAGGCCGAGCGGCGCGAGCCACTGGAACGATGCGCCGACCGAGTACTTCATGTTGGAAGCCTCGAAGTCGAAGCTGCTCGGCTCGCCCGTCCGCGGATCGAAGAACGGCGTGCTGTCGGTGGAGAATATATTACCGGCGTCCAGGAACAAACTGAAACGCGTGGTGCTGCCGAGTTCGCCGCGCACCGGGACGATCATTTCCAGCTGGCTGCTGAAGCGCAGGTTGCCGCCGAAGGGACGGTTGTTGGTGTCCCGCGGTCCCATGTAGCCCTCGCGGAAGCCGCGCACCGAGCCCGGGCCGCCGCCGAAGAAACGCTTGTAGGGCGGCAGCTCGGTGGTGTCGCCGAAGGCGTCCCCGTACATCACCTCGCCGGTCCACTCGAGGTAGGTGGGGCCGAAGAAAGGGAAATACTTGAGCAGGTCGTAGCGCAGGGTGTAGTACTCCACATCGCTGCCCGGCACCGTGTAGTTGAGCGACACGCGGTGCCGCGACCCGCGATCCGCGAAGAACACCCGGTTCCTCGAGTCGTAGGACCATCCCAGCAGCAGCTCGTAGGCCATGAAATCCGTGCCGTAGATGGAGCCGCCCGGCACGTCGGTGACCGTCGCGTCGCCGTTGAGCAGCACCCACCGGATGGACTGCACAGGGCTGGCCGTGTTGGTGATCAGGCTGGTGTCGAGCACCTGCGCGCCGAACCTGAGACGCGTGTACTCGGAGATCGGATAACTGTATTCCAGCCCGAGCTGGCCGGTCTTGGTGCCGAACTCCGACGCGCCCGAGACGAACTGGGTGATGTCCCGGTAGGAGGCGGACACAGTGCGCGCCACGCCGTCCGGCGTGACGTAGGGATCGGTGTGCAGGAAACTGTAGATCGTGCTGAACCGGCCGGTGTTGACGTCGGCCTCGATGCGATTGCCGCTGCCGAGAAAATTGGTGTGCACGAAGTTGGCGTTCAGGATGACGCCCTGCAGGCCCGAGTAGCCGATGCCGCCGCCGAAGCTGCCCGGCAGGCCCTCCTTGATGTTGAACTCGATGTCCACCAGGTCGTCGCTGCCGACCACGGGGGTGGTCTCCTTGCTGACCTGCTCGATGAACGGCAGTCGCTGCAGGCGCTGCTCGGAGCGCTCCAGCGCCCGGTTGGACAAATAGCCGCCCTCCAGCTGGCGCATTTCCCGCCGCAGCACCTCGTCGTTGATGGCGGTGGTGCCGACGAAGCTGATGCGCCTGACGTAGGCTCGCTTGCCCGGATCGATGTAGAAGGTCACCGAGACTTCGTTGCTGTCCTCCGACACGGTCGGCACCGGGTCCACGCGTGCGAACGCGAAACCTTCTTCGCCGAGCCGGAAATTGATCAGTTCGGCGGTCTGGGTCAGCTGGCGGCGCGAGAAGGTGTCGCCGGGCTTGCTCAGCACCAGCCGCCTGAGCTGCTCCTCCGGTACCACCATGTTGCCGGCCAGCCGGATGTCCGAGATCCTGTACGGCTCGCCCTCGTCGACGTTGATGGTGATGAAGATGCTCTGCCGGTCGGGCGAGATCTGTACCTGCGTCGAGCGGACCTCGAAGTTGGCATAGCCGCGATCCATGTAATACGACTGCAGCTTCTCGAGATCGCCGACCAGCGTCTCGCGCGAGTAGCGGTCGTCCTGCCGGTACCACGACAGCCAGTTGCGCGTGCGGCTTTCGAAAGTGTCCAGGATCTCGTCGTCGCTGAACACTTCGTTGCCGACGATCGCCACCTGGCGGATGCGGGCGCGCTCGCCTTCCTTGATCCGCACCGAGATGTCGACGGTGTTCTCGGCCTCGTCCTCGGTGACCCGCGTGTCCACCGACACGCTGTACTTGCCGCGGCTGTAGTACTGGTCGGTCAGGAATTGCTGCAGGTCCTCGAGCACCGGCCGGTCGAAGGTACCGCCGCGCATCAGGCCCACGCCGCGCAGCGACTCCATCAGGTCCTCGGTCTTGATGTCCTTGTTGCCGGTAATGGTGAGGTTGCGGATCGAGGGCCGTTCGCGCACGGCGATCACCAGCACGTCGCCGTCGCGGCGCATCTCGACGCTCGAGAACAGGCCGGTGCCGAACACGGCGCGAATCGCCTCCGCGATGCGCTGGCTGTCGAGCCGGTCGCCGAGGCTGACCGGCAGGTAATTGAACACGGTGCCCTCGGAAATGCGCTTCAGCCCCTCGACCCGCATGTCGCGCACCACGAAGGGCTCGCCCTGCTGCGCCGCGACCGGGAGCGCGCCGAGGCCGAGGACGACCACCATGAGAACGGCCGTCCCGGCCAGGAAAAACTGCTTCACTCGCACCTCAGCCACTGGTCAGCCGGACGATATCGTTGAAAAAGGCGAAGCTCATCAAGAGCAGCAGCAGCAGGATGCCGACCTGCTGGCCGATGATCTGCACCCGCTCGGATACCGGGCTGCCTTTCGCGATCTCAACGAACTGGTAGACGATCTGCCCGCCGTCCAACAGGGGAATCGGCAGCAGGTTGATGATGCCCAGGCTGATACTGACGATCGCCAGGAAGCTCAGGAAGGCGATCACCCCGGCCGCGGCCGTGAAGCCCGCCGCCTGGGCGATGTTGATCGGCCCGCTGATGTTCTTCACCGACACCTGGCCGACGATCATGCGGCCCATCATGGTGACCGTCAGCGCCGACATCCGCCAGGTCTCCGCCAGCGCCTCGCCGACCGCGCCGAGCGGCCCGAAACGCTGCTCGGTGCGCGCCGGGTCCCACATCTCGGGCGTCACCAGCGGCGCCGCGCCGATCCGCCCGACCCGCTGCCCGTCCTCGTCGGCCGCGCCGATGAACAGCTCGAGCGATTGCGCCTGGCCGTCGCGCTCCACCACCAGCCGGATGGTTTCGCCGGGCCGCTCACGCACCAGCGCCACCCAGTCCGCCCAGTCGGCCACCGGGCGCCCGTCCGCGCTGAGCACGCGATCACCCGCGGCGAGGCCGGACGCGGCCGCGGTGCCCTCGGGCAACACTTCACCGATCACGGCGGGAAATTCCGGCCGCCAGAGGCCGATGCCGAGGCCGGGGAACATCGCGCCCGGCTCCGTCAGGGCATGGGTGTCGCCCTGGTACTCGATGCGCGCCTGGCGGCGGCTGCCGTCCTCGCCCTCGACCTCGAGGGTGGCGCGCCCGCCCGGCACCATGGCGCGCAGCAGCTCGAGCTGCGCGTCCATCATGGTGGCGGTGCGTTCGCCGTCCACTGCGAGAATCCGGTCGCCGGCCCTGAGGCCGGCCACGGCCGCCGGCGACTCGGCTTCGACCGTGCCGACCAGCGGCTTCATCGCCGGCACGCCGGCCACGAACATGACCCAGTAGGCGGCGATGGCGAACAGGAAGTTGAAAGCCGGGCCCGCGAACAGCACCGCGATGCGGCGCGACGGCGGCTGGCTGTTGAAGCAGCGCGGCAGGTCTTCGGGCGGCACGTCGCCCTCGCGCTCGTCGAGCATCTTCACGTAGCCGCCCAGCGGGATGGCGGACACCCAGTACTCGGTGCCGTCCGCGCCGGTGCGGCGCCACAAGGGGCGGCCGAAGCCGATCGAGAAGCGCAGCACCTTGATGCCCAGGCGGCGCGCCACCCAGAAATGGCCGAACTCGTGCACCGCCACGAGCACGGCGATGGCCACGACGAACGCCAGGGCTGATGTCAGGACTCCGCTCAATTACTGCCTCTGTTCACGATGACGGGCCGGCGGCGGTACAGGCGCCGGACTCATTAGAGTGCCAATTCCCGGATTTTCTCCTCGGCCGACCTCCTGGCCTCCGCATCCAGCGCCAGGATCGCGTCGAGCTCGCCCGGATCGGGGCCCGCGTATTGTGCCAGAACTGCGTCGATCACTGCCGGAATCGCGGTGAACCGGATCCGGCCGTCGAGGAATGCCGCGACCGCCGCCTCGTTGGCGGCGTTCAGCACGATAGGCGCCGCGCCGCCGGCCTCCGCCGCGGCGATCGCCAGCGCCAGGCAGGGAAAGCGGTGCGGGTCGGCCGGCCGGAAACTCAGCCGGCCGAGCGCCGCGAGGTCCAGCGGCGCCACGCCGGAAGCGATGCGCTCCGGCCAGGCCAGCGCGTGGGCGATCGGCGTACGCATGTCGGGATTGCCGAGCTGCGCCAGCACCGAGCCGTCGCGGTACTCCACCAGCGAGTGGACGATGCTCTCGGGATGGATCACCACCCGGACCCGGTCCGGCCCGACCGCAAACAAGCGGCAGGCCTCGATGATCTCGAGCCCCTTGTTCATCATGGTGGCCGAGTCCACCGAGATCTTGCGGCCCATCTCCCAGTTGGGGTGCCGGCAGGCCGCCGCCGGGGTCACCGTCTCGAGCGCCTCCAGCGGCGTGTCCAGGAAGGGGCCGCCCGAGGCGGTCAGCACCAGGCTCACCACGCCCGCGCCGTTCGGGTCCGCGCCGCGCCCCTCCGGCAGGCACTGGAACAGCGCGTTGTGCTCGCTGTCGATGGGCACCAGGGTGCCGCCGGACGCCGCCAGCGCGGCGGTCAACAGCTCCCCGGCCATCACCACCGCTTCCTTGTTGGCCAGCAGCACACGCTTGCCGGCCCGCGCCGCCGCCAGCGTCGGCAGCAGCCCCGCCGCACCGACGATGGCCGCCATCACGAACTCGACGTCGTCGCGCCGTGCCGCCTGCTGCAGTGCATCCGCGCCGGCCTGGACCTCGACGGGCAGGCCCTCCTCGCGCACCGCCGCCCCGAGGCTGGCCGCGGCCTCGGCATCGGCCAGCACCGCCACCGCCGGGCGGAAGCGCCGGCACTGCTCGAGCAACAGCCGCCAGTTGCGGTGGCCGGTCAGCGCGCGCACCGCGAAGCGCCCCTCGTTGCGCGCCACCACGTCCAGCGTGCTGACGCCGACGCTGCCGGTCGCGCCGAGGATGGCCAGTCCCTTCACGGGGCGACCAGCCAGTGAAGGCCGAGGGTATAGAGCGGAATGGCCGCCAGCAGGCTGTCGATCCGGTCGAGCACGCCGCCGTGGCCGGGAAAGAGCTGGCCGGTGTCCTTCAGGCCGATGCGCCGCTTGAGCATGCTGATGCCCAGGTCGCCCACCACCGAGATGCCGGCGACCGCCAGCACCAGCGGCACCAGGCCGGCGGCGGACACACCGAAATACTGCGCGCCGCCGAGCCCCACCAGCGCGACCAGCGACAGCCCGCCGATCAGCCCTTCCCAGGTCTTGCCGGGGCTGACCCGCGGCGCCAGCTTGAGGCGGCCGAAGGTGCGCCCGAAAAAGTACGCCCCGACGTCCGCGGCCGCCACGATCACGAACAGGTAGAGCGCCCAGGAGGCGCCGAAGGCGCGTGTCTTGAGCACGTGCGCGAAGGTCAGCCAGACCAGCGGCAGGATCACGAGGCCGGCGGCGATGACCACGCCGCGCGGGATCTTCACCGGGAAGCGCGCCAGCGCGGCGGCCGCCACCGCCCAGACCGCCAGCTGCACCCAGATCAGCGCCGGCGGCAGGTGGCCGGTGGGCATGCGCCAGGCGAGCATACCGATGGCGACGGCGATCACCAGCGTGAAGGCGGCGCGGTGTACCGCGCGCGGCGCCTGCGCCAGCCCCGCCCATTCCCAGGCCGCCACCAGCAGCAGCAGCGCGAACAGCACCACGCCGACATCGGCGTGCGCGAAGAACAGCACCGTGAGCAGCGCAGCCGCCAGCAGCAAGGCCGTGATGATCCGTTCCTTCAGCACGGGGCGCCCTCCGGCGGCGGGTCGAGCTGCTCCGAAGTGCGCCCGAAGCGGCGCTCGACGCTGCGGTAGCGCGCCAGCGCCGCGTCCAGTTCGGCTTCGCCGAAATCCGGCCACAGGCAGTCGGTGAACCAGCACTCCGCATAGGCCAGGTTCCAGAGCAGGAAGTTGCTGATGCGGTGCTCGCCGCCGGTGCGGATCAAAAGGTCGGGATCCGGCAGGCCGGCCAGCGCCATGCGCCCGGCCAGCGCGTCCTCGTCGATCGCCGTCGGGTCGATCCGCCCGGCGGCGGCGTCCTCGGCCAGCCGCCGCGTCGCCTGGACAATATCCCAGCGCCCGCCGTAGGCCAGCGCGATCACCAGCACCAGGCGGTCGTTCCCGCGGGTGCGCTCTTCGGCGGCCGCCATGCGCGCCTGCAGCGTATCCGACAGTCCGTCACGGTCGCCGATGAACACCAGCCGGACGCCGTTGCCGTGCAGCTCCTCGACCTCGCGGTCGAGCGCCTCGACGAACAGCCGCATCAACGCGCCGACCTCGCGCCGTGGCCGGCGCCAGTTCTCGCTGGAAAAAGCAAACAGCGTCAGCACGCCGATGCCGCGCCGCGCGCAGGCCTCGACGATCGCCCGCGCCGTCCTGACGCCGGCGCGATGGCCGGCCTGGCGGGGGCGGGACCGCTGGCGGGCCCAACGGCCGTTGCCGTCCATGATGACGGCGACGTGGGCAGGCATGTCGGGAACGCTCATGGGATTTGCGGCGAGGCCCGGCGGCCTCACACCTCGAGCAGTTCCTGTTCCTTCTCCTCGACGACCTTGTCCACCAGCGCAATGTGCTTGTCGGTCAGCTGCTGGATCTCGTCGTGCGCGCGGCGATCGTCGTCCTCGGTGATCTCCTTCTCCTTGAGGAGCTCCTTGACGGTGTGCAGCGCGTCCCGGCGGATGTTGCGGATGGCCACCTTGGCGTTCTCGCCCTCGTGGCGCACCACCTTGCCCATGTCGCGGCGCCGCTCCTCGGTGAGCGGCGGCAGCGGCACGCGGATCACCGTGCCGGCGGTGTTGGGATTGAGGCCGAGGTCGGAGGTCATGATGGCCTTCTCGACCACCTGCACCATGCTGCGCTCCCACGGCGTGATGGTGAGCGTGCGCGAGTCCTCGATGCCGACGTTGGCGACCTGGCTCAACGGCACCTCGCTGCCGTAATACTCGACCGTGATGTGATCGAGCAGGCTGGTGTGGGCGCGCCCCGTACGCAGCTTCTTGAGCTCGCCGCGCAGCGATTCGACGCTCTTGCCCATGCGCTCGGCGGCGTCTTTCTTGATGTCCTGCAACATGCTCGTCCTCCCCCTCAGGCTTCCGCGGCCGGGTCCGGCGCGCGGGTCACCAGCGTGCCGATGTCCTCGCCGTTGATGATCCTCAACAGGTCGCCCTTGTTGTGCACGTTGAACACGCGCAGCGGCAAGTCGTTGTCGCGGCACATCACCACCGCCGTCGCGTCCATCACGCCGAGGCGCGCGTCGAGCACGGCGTCGTAGGTCAGGCGGCTGTAGGGCTGCGCGTCCGGAAAGCGCTTCGGGTCGGCCGAGTAGACGCCGTTCACCTTGGTGGCCTTCAGCAGCAGGTCGGCGTTGATCTCGATGGCCCGCAGGCTGGCCGCGGTGTCGGTGGTGAAGAAGGGATTGCCGGTACCGGCGGCGAGCAGCACCACGCGGCTCTTCTCGAGGTGGCGGATGGCGCGCCGGCGGATGTAGTCCTCGCAGATCTCGTTGATCTTGATCGCGGACATGACGCGCGAATGGACGCCGAGCTTCTCCAGCGCGTCCTGCATGGCCAGCGCGTTGATCACCGTGCCGAGCATGCCCATGTGGTCGCCGGTGACCCGGTCCATGCCGCCCTCGGCGAGCCCCGCGCCGCGGAAGATGTTGCCCCCGCCGATGACCACCGCCACCTGGATGCCGAGTTCGCGGACGTCACGCAGCTCGCTGGCGATGCGGCTGATGACCTCCGGGTCGATGCCGTAGTCGACGCCCCCGAGGAGCGCCTCGCCGCTCAGCTTGAGGAGGATTCGTTTCGGAACTTTCCGGCTCATCTCGCCCCCTGCGATCGATTCGTCGGCCTTGCCTGCCGCAAAAAAGAACCCCGCTGTCCGCGGGGCCCTCAAGCTTACCTCATCTGCCGGCGCCGTGGCCCATGGCGGTGGAGGATTCGACGCGCGGCACCGCGGCCCTCAGCCGCCGCGCACCTGCGCCATCACTTCCGCGACGAAGTTGTCGGCCTTCTTCTCGATGCCCTCGCCGACTTCGAAGCGCGCGAAACCCTGCACGGTGGCGCCGTTGGCCGCAAGCAGCTTGCCGACGGTGGTGTCGGGATCCTTGACGAAGGGCTGGCCGACCAGCGTGATCTCGGCGAGCTGCTTGCGCAGCCGGCCCTCGACCATCCGGGCGACGATCTCGGCGGGCTTGCCCTCGCCCTTGGCCTGCTCCACCAGGATCTCGCGCTCCTTGGCGAGGAAGTCGCCCGGGATGCCGCTCTCGTCCACGTACTGCGGCCGCGAGGCCGCGATGTGCATCGCCAGGTCGCGCGCCAGTTCCTCGTCGCCGCCCTTGACCGCCACCAGCACGCCGATGCGGGTGCCGTGCAGGTAGGTGCCCACCAGGCCGTCCGACGAGAGGATCTCGAAGCGGCGCACGCCGATGTTCTCGCCGATCTTGGCCACCAGGCCGCGGCGAGTCTCCTCGACGGTCGCGCCGGCCAGCGGCAGCGCCAGCAGGGCGTCCAGGTCGGCCGGGCGCTGCTCGAGCACGAGCTCGCCCACGGCACCGGCGAAGTTGCGGAAGTCGTCGCCGCCGGCGACGAAATCCGTCTCGCAGTTCACTTCGACGACCGCGGCCGTCTGCTGGTCGGCCGAAACGGTGACGATCACCAGGCCCTCGGCCGCGATCCGGCCGGCCTTCTTGTCGGCCTTGGCAAGCCCCTGCTTGCGCATGTGCTCGACGGCGGCCTCGATGTCGCCGCCGGTCTCCACCAGCGCGCGCTTGCATTCCATCATGCCGGCGCCGGTGCGCTCGCGTAGTTCCTTGACCAGGGTTGCGGAAATATTCATGAATCTCTTACCTCGAAACGGGGACACGCCTTATCTCGAAATAAGGAATGTCCCCTTGCAGTCCGGCGTGGTTACTCGGGAGTGGCTTCCCCGGCGGCGTCCGCTTCGGGCGCAGCCGGCTCGGCAGCCTCGGGCGCAGCCGCGGGCTTCGGCTTCGCCACACGGGCACGGCCACCGTCGACCTTGCGCGCGGGCTTGCGCGGCGCGGCCTCGTCCACTTCCACGAAGTCGTCCTCGCCGGCCGGCACCTGCGGCACGGAGGCCTTGCCCTCCAGCACGGCGTCGGCCACCCCGGCGGTGTACAGCTGGATGGCGCGCATCGCGTCATCGTTGCCCGGGATGACGTAGTCGATGCCCTCGGGCGAGCAGTTGGTGTCCACGATGGCGACAATCGGGATGCCGAGCTTGTTGGCCTCGGCGACGGCGATGCGCTCGTGCTCGATGTCGATGATGAACAGCGCGTCGGGCAACGAGCCCATGTGCTTGATGCCGCCCAGGCTGCGCTCGAGCTTCTCCATCTCGCGCTTCAGGCCGAGCACCTCTTTCTTGGAGAGGCTCTCGAAGGTGCCGTCCTCGGCCATCGCCTCGAGGTCGAACAGTCGCTTGATGGACTGCTTGACGGTCTTGTAGTTGGTCAGCATGCCGCCCAGCCAGCGGTAGCTGACGAAGGGCATGCCGCAACGCTCCGCTTCCTTCTGGATGGACTCGCGCGCCGAGCGCTTGGTGCCGACGAACAGCACGCTGCCGCCGTCGGTGGCCAGCTTGCGGATGAAGTCCTGCGCCTTGATGTACAGCGGCAGGGTCTTCTCGAGATTGATGATGTGGATCTTGTTGCGTTCGCCGAAGATGTAGGGTGACATCTTCGGATTCCAGAAACGGGTCTGGTGGCCGAAATGAACGCCGGCCTCCAGCATCTGGCGCATGGAGATAGAAGCCATGTTGTACTCCTCGGGTTAGGCCTCCACGCACCCCACCCGGCAACCCGCTTTTCCATGGAAAAGAAGGCACCCAGCCGAGCGTGACGGTGCGTGTGTGGGATTTAATTGCGATTAAGGCGCGCGCTTTATACCATAGGCGGCCTTGCTGAACAATCTCCCCGGCCACCCCGGGGCCCACCCTAAGTGGTTGAACCGGGATGAAGTTTT
>DAOMOU010000057.1:0-10472 GCA_035444525.1 Gammaproteobacteria bacterium
CCGAACGGGCAGGCATAGAAGCAGTAGCCGCAGCCGATGCACAGGTCCTTGTCGTGCAGGACGATGCCGTCGTCGGTTGTGTAGAAGCAGTCCACCGGGCAGACCGCCGCGCACGGGGCGTCCGTGCAGTGCATGCAGGCCACCGAGATCGAGCGCTCGCCGGGCAGGCCGTCGTCGAGGGTGACTACCCGCCGACGATTCACCCCCCAAGGAACTTCGTGCTCGTTCTTGCAGGCAGTCACGCAGCCGTTGCACTCGATGCAACGCTCGGAATCACACAAAAACTTCATTCTTGCCATGGTGACTTTCTCCTGCCTCAGGCCGCGCTGATCTGGCAAAGGGTGGTCTTGGTTTCCTGCATGCTGGTGACCGGGTCATACCCGTAAGTGGTCGCCGTGTTGCAGGCCTCGCCGCGGACGTAGGGCGCCGTGCCCTCCGGGTAGTTGTCGAGCAGGTCCTTGCCCTGGAACCAGCCGCCGAAGTGGAATGGCGTCCACACGACGCCGCGTCCGACGCGCGGGGTGACCATGGCGCGGATCTTGATCCTGCCGCCCTCGGCGCCCTCGAGCCAAACCCACTGGCCGTCCTTGATGCCGCGGTCATTCGCGTCGGCCGCGTTGATCTCGACGAACATCTCCTGCTGCAGCTCAGCGAGCCACGGGTTGGAGCGGGTTTCCTCACCGCCGCCCTCGTACTCGGTCAGTCGGCCACTGGTGAATACCAGCGGATACTCCTTGGAGTAGTCCTTGGCCTTCTGAATGGAGATGAAGCGTGTTGGCAGCCGCCACTGCGCCTTGCGGTCGTCATGCGTCGGATACTGCTCGACGAGGTCGACGCGCGGCGAGTACAGCGGCTCGCGGTGCAGCGGCACCTGATCCGGGAAGTTCCAGACGATGGCGCGCGCCTTGCCGTTGCCAAACGGCGAGCAGCCGTGCTTGATCGCGACCCGGATGATGCCGCCGGACAGATCGTTCGTCCAGCTGCGCCCCTCGGCCTCCTTCTTCTCCTCGTCGGTCAGGTCATCCCACCAGCCGAGCTGCTTGAGCATATCGGCGGTGAAGGCCGGGTAGCCGTCCTGGATCTCCGAACCGACCGGCCACGAACCTTCGGCCAAGAGGGTCTCCCCACGGTACTCGAGACCGAAGTTGACACGGAACGACAGCCCGCCGTCCTTGACCGGCAAGCTGGGGTCGTACAGCACATGGGTGCCTGGATGCTTGTGCTCCGGCTTGCCCCAGCACGGCCACGGCAAGCCATAGGTCTCGCCGTCGCACGGCCCGCCCTCGGCCTTCAGGGTCGTGACGTTGAAGGTGTGCTTGTTCTCCAGGTGCAGCTTGAGCCGTTCCGGGCTGATGCCGCTGTAGCCGATCGTAAAGGTGCCGCGGTTGATCTCGCGCAGCGTATCCTCCGGCGAGGGCATGCCGTTCTCCACCTTGATGTGCTTGAACATCGGTTCGGCGAAACCGAACTTCTGCGCGAACAGGTAGAGAATTTCTGCATCCCGCTTCGACTCGAACAGCGGGTTGATGACCTGCTCGCGCCACTGCACCGAACGGTTCGAGGCCGTGACAGAACCGGCTTGCTCGAACTGCGTGCAGGTCGGCAGCAGGTACGTGTCGTTCTTCCGGTCGCTCATGACCGCCATGTGAGTCGGGAACGGGTCGGAAATGACCACCAGGTCAAGCTTTTCGAGCGCTTTCTTCATCTCGACGCCGCGCACCTGGCTGTTCACCGCATGCCCCTGGAAGAACACCATGCGGATGTTGTCCTTCTGCTGCACGTTTTCCTTGGCCTCCAGGATGCCGTCGATCCAGCGCGAGACCGCGATGCCTGGGCTGTTCATGCGATAGGTTTCGGCCGCGCCCTCGAGATACATCTTGTCGAAGTCGAACTTGCTCTTGAGATAGTTGAGGTCGACGTCCCAGACACGCGCCCAGTGCGTCCACGCCGCGTCGGCGATGCCATAGTAGCCCGGCAGCGAATCCGGGTTCGGGCCGACGTCGGTCGCGCCCTGCACGTTGTCATGGCCACGGAAGATGTTGGCGCCGCCGCCCGACACGCCGATGTTGCCCAGCGCGAGCTGCAGGACGCAGTACGCCCGCACGTTGGCGTTGCCGATGCTGTGCTGGGTGCCGCCCATGCACCACACGAAAGTCCCCGGCTTGTTCTCAGCCATGGTCTGGGCCGCGCGCTTGAGATGGTCACCCGGAACGCCGGTAACGTTCTCGACCACGTCAGGCGTCCACTTGGCCACCTCAGCGCGGATGTCCTCCATGCCGAGCACGCGCTGGGAAATGTATTCCTTGTCCTCCCAGCCGTTCTCGAATACATGCCACAGCATGCCCCAGATCAGGGCCACGTCCGTGCCGGGACGGAACCGGATGTGCTGGTGCGCATGGGCCGCGGTGCGCGTGAAGCGCGGGTCGGCCACGATCATCTTGCTGCCGTTCTCCTTGGCGCGAAGGATGTGCTGCATCGCGACCGGGTGCGCCTCGGCGGCATTGCTACCGATGAAGAACATGCACTTGGACTTGTGCATGTCGTTGTAGGAGTTCGTCATGGCGCCGTAGCCCCAGGTGTTGGCTACACCGGCCACGGTCGTCGAATGACAGATTCGGGCCTGGTGATCGCAGTTGTTCGACCCCCAGAACGCCATGAACTTGCGCTGCAGGTAGGCGCCCTCGTTGCTCGCCTTCGAGGAGCCCGCGAGAAACAGCGCGTCAGGACCGGACTCTTCGCGGATCTTGAGCATCTTGTCGCCGATCTCGTTGATCGCGTCGTCCCAGCTGATGCGCTTCCACTTGCCGTCCACCAGCTTCATCGGGTACTTGATGCGACGCTCGCCATGGCCATGCTCGCGCACCGCCGCCCCCTTGGCGCAATGCCCGCCCAGGTTCAGCGGCGAATCGAAGTCCGGCTCCTGGCCGGTCCAGACGCCGTTCTGCACTTCGGCAATGACGCCGCAGCCCACTGAACAGTGACCGCAGACCGAGCGCTTGAGCTCGATGGGTGCACTCGACGCGACCCGCGCAGCTTCGGCATTGCGCACCATCATGGACGGCTGCAGCGCAGTTGCCAGCGCCCCGCCACCGAGCACGAGGCCGGTACGACGCAGGAAGGTGCGCCGGTCAATGGCGGCACCCAGGATGCCATCACCAGCCGGTCGACCGGAATTCGAAACGTTACTCTTCTTGATCAGCTTCATCGCCGAGACTCCCCGTTATGAGTCGGAATGCTCGTTTCCAGGCCCGCAGGACCTAGAAACGGGCCTTCGAATAGTAAGTGCGGATATGGTCGGTCTCTCGGTAACCCTGCGCGACCGGCGCCTTCCTTTCCACAGAGGTGTTGCCCGGACCCGCGACGGCCCGCCCCGAGACGGCCGCCAGGGCCGTGACGCCGCCCGCAGCGACCAGGGTCTTCAGCACCCGCCGCCGTCCAGTTGCATCTACCATTGATTTACCACTCATTGCACTCTCCGTTCGAGACGCCATTCATGCCATACCCACCGACGGTCGCTGTCCGGAACCGGACACCTTGACCGGCGCACCGAGATACTGCCCTTCAAGCGCGACATACTGCTCGCCCAGCTGCCCGACGGCACGGTAGAACCTTGCTGACGGCGCCTGCTGCATGTCGCGGAAAAACCTGCCCATCCAGGGCGCTATGTGACGCGAGAAAAAGCCGGACTGGACTTCCACAGGGACCGCTGCATCGTCGGCGGCGCTGATCATCGCCATCACGTCGCACAAAGCCGCGGCGTGATCCTCCGGCTCGGAAACGCCCTCGCGGCGCGCAAAACCCAGCATACGAAGCTCGTCGCGAAGGCGCGCCAGCGGCTGCTCCATCAAGAAGCCCGTGAGATACCAGGAACCGTAGGGCATCAGCTCACCGCGGCCGACGCCAATGAACAGGTCCTGGTACTCCTCCTCCAGCGCGGCCGGCGAAGTGCCGGCGGCCGCCTTGGCGAGCATCTCCCACGCCGCGCCCAGCAGGTTATCGCCCCCGACCTGCGCGGCGTCCAGCCCAGCCAGCAATTCCAGCACCGCCTCATCGGGCGGCGCGGCCAACAGGCGACCCAGCAGGTTCCATGCATTCAGGCGGGGCGGCTCATCAAGTGGCTGCACAGCCCCGTTGGCGGCACCCGCACCGGGCCCGGCGACTTCCGTCATATGAACCTCGTCACAAATCACAATGTTGAATACAGCAACAAACGGGCCATCAATAATCGTAAATTAATGACAATTAATCTCCAGGATTACGCTCAGGTCGCCGAGTTTCGGCATGTACCTACGACATATTCTCCATGGATCGGCCAAAAATGTCCCTTACTGGGCCAGGCCACCACCCTGCCCGTGGCCCGCCCTGAACATGTCCTTGACGCGACAGTGTTCACACATTTGCAACCGGCGCCGCGCCTCCTCGGTCTGAAACATCCAGTGCCCCTCCAGCTTGCGCTGCAGCTTGTCGAGCAGTCCCGAGGTCGTGAACGGCTTGCCGCAGGACACGCAGCAGAACGGCGCTTCCTCGTGCAGCACCCGCGGCTGCTGACGTTGTTCAGCGTCGAACAGGAAACGGGGATGCAGCCGGATCGCATCCTCCGGGCAGGCCTTCTCGCACAGGCCGCACTGTACGCAGTTCCATTCCGTGAACTTCAGCTGCGGCAAATCGCCACCGGCCGACAAGGCGGCCGCCGGGCACACGCTGACGCAGCCCATGCACAGCGTGCACGCGGCCTTGTCGACCCGCACCTCGCCAAACGGCGCCCCCGGAGGCAGCTCCGCGACCTTGCGCGGGCTCGGCGCCTGGTGGAACAGGTGTTCGATCGCCAGCCTGAGGACCGCGCGCTTGTCGTCCGGGGCCACGAAGCGAGCCGGGCGCAGACGCAGCGAATCCGGCAATTCCGCCCAGCCGGCTGCCACCTCCACCGGTTTGCTGACGTTGGCGACTGCCAACGTGCCCGGCGGGTAGCCCATTCCGGCAAGCACGCCCCGGGCGAATTGCACCTGGGCCTCGAGTTCACGACGCATGCGTTTTGGCGTGTAGTCGGTGACACATATGACGACCCCGCGCGCGCCATAAGCCAGCGCCGCAAGCCAGGCGTCCATGCCGACCGACCCGACCTCCTCCACTTCCAGCGGCAGCAGGTCCTCGGGCATCGCCGCCCCGATCTCGCCGAGCACCTGGGCTCGCGACCAGCCATCGTGCAGGACCAGGCCCGCGGCGTCTCCTCCGGCCGCCCGGAAGGCCTCGAGCAGGCCGCGCACCCGCGTCAACAGGTCGCTGACCGTCGGGAAGGCGTAACTCATTGCGCCGCTCGGGCAGGCTGCCACGCAACTCCCCGCGCCCTGGCACAAGTAAGGATCAACGGCAACCACCTCGTCGTTGGACGTGATGGCCAGGGTGGGGCAGGCATCGATGCAGCGCGTGCAGCCGGCCAGTTCGCTGCGCGAGTGCGCGCACAATTCGGGCTTGAAGTTGAAATACTTGGGCTTCTCGAACTCGCCGCTCATCTCCGGCAGTTCGGCGACCGCCCTGGCGAGCGCCCGGCCGTCGCCGCGCGGCGCATAGTAGCCGACCGGCGGCACTTCGTGGCTGAGCAACGGCTCCGGCGAAAGGTCCAGCACCAGGTCGAAATGCTCGATTTCCAGCCCCGCCGCCTCCGCCAGTGCAACTGCACCCTCCGGTGTTGCGAGGTTGACCGTGAAACGGCCCAGGCGACCCTCGACCTCGGGCGTGCCGCCACGGACGATCACGATGCCCTCGACGGTTCCCGGGTCCGGCCGCTCAACGCCGGGAACATGAATTGTCACCGGCACGCGATCGGCGAGCTGCCGCGCAGCCGACAACGACTCAGTCTCCGGCCCGATGACCACGACCCGCCCCTGGGACTGGTAGGTCACCCGTGAAGTCGGGCTGGACACAGGCGCATCGGGCAACGCCAGCGCCGCTGCGCGCGCCCGCCCGGCGGGTCCCGTGCTCGGCAGCTCAGCTGTTTCGGTGCTCATCGTCATCCTCTCGATCATTGTTTGAACCCGCGCCCGCGGCGACATCACGTCCCTCGGACCGATCAGCGGCTGCGATGCTCCCGGGCACCTCATCCGGGTCGTCGCCCGCCGGGAGCTGCGTGTCCGCCACACTTGAGTCGTCGGCCTCTTCCGCCTCGAGCGCTTCCTCCAACTGCTTGCGCAGGAGCCGCTCGGCGTGGAACTTCATATCGGCGGTGATGATGTCGCCCAGCGGGGTAAACGCTGCGTAATCAGCACGATAGGGGTCGAGTTCGTCGAGCAAGCCGTACTTGGGGTTCTGGAACAGCTTGCGCAGCGCCTCGCGGCGCAGCCCGGGGTCCACCCCGGGACGCATGAAAGCCGAAAAGTCGGACTCGGGGGTGAGCGACTCCAAAGGTGGCAGGTCCAGGGTCTCGGGGCCGCCCTGTGCCGTGCTCGCCGCATCGACCTCCGGCTCGGTCGATGCCGGTTCGGCCTGGTTCGACGCCTCGACATCAGCCTTGTCCGGGCCGGCTGCGGGGGCGGGAACCGGCGCCTGCCCGGCACCTTCCCGCGAGGCCTTCTTGAGTCGCGCCCAGCGGCTCAGGAAAGGCTCCTCCGGCTGGATTCCCGCCGCGTTTTTCCGCTGGTCCTCAGCCCCACTCAATGCTTGTCCTCCTTGTGCCACTTGTGCTGCTTGCGCTTGCGTGGCGGCTCCGGGCGGTAATGTTCCATCACGACCTTCTCCAGTTCTGTGTGAATTTCAGGCGGGATCGGGACAGAGAACGCCGCGCCGTTGCTTTCCACCGCGGCCTGCGCAGCCTCGTGATCTGCGGTCACGACGTTCGGCACTAGTTCTTCGCCGTCCTCCTTCAGACAGAGAACGAACAGCGACGGCCGTTCCCCCGTCAGGTTCCACCAGTAGGTCTCGGCGGCATCGCGGTAGAGATCGATGCGGAAGCCGCGGTACAGAAAGTGCTGCAGGTCGTCGGCCTCGTGCACCAGCTCGCGCGTGCGCGACGGCGCCGCAAATTGCTCGCCACAGAACACGCCAAGCACATCCCAGCTCGGCAGTGACCAGCCGCTGCGGCGCACCACCTTGCGGGCCATCAGAATGCCGACGGGAAATGTCGCGACGGGCGTAGCTGACATGGCGATCGGGTTCCTGCGGTCAGTCCCGGGACGAATCCGGCTCACTAGGGTACCAGCACGGACCCCTCGCCGGGCAGTCGCGGCGTCGGCCCGGATCAATGAGACATTCTGTCCCCGACCGCACCGGCCGGCGTTTCCGCCGCGGCCGGAATCCGTCGGCATGGCGCGCTAACCGATGACCGGAATGCTTCTTGCATATCGCCATCTGACGACTTGCGTGGGGGAGGCCGACGAAAATCATGGACGACAGCCAGCCCGCCGGCCCGACCGAAGCCGCAGCGCTGCCGCGCTTCATGAGCGTGCGCCAGGTGGCCGCCTACCTGCAGATCAACGAGAAGAAAGTCTACGCACTGGTCAGTGCAGGCGAGATTCCCGCTACCAAGGCCACCGGGAAGTGGCTGTTTCCGCGCGACCTGGTGGACCAGTGGCTGCTGGAGTCGAGTCACGGCGGCCTGCTGGCCGATCGGATGCTGATCGCCGGCAGCGACGACCCGTTGCTGTACCGGGCCATCATTCACGTGGCCAACGAAGTCCAGGCGCGCGCGTTGATCAGCTATTCATCGACCGGCACGCAACTGGGGCTGTCGTTGTTGTCACGCAAGCGCGCGGACATCTGCGGCATCCACTGGGGCCCGGCCGAGGAAAGCAGGCAACGGCACCCCGCTCTGCTGCGGCAGCACCCGCCGCACCATGACTGGGTGCTGGTGCGCGCCTTCCTGCGCGAGCAGGGCCTGCTGCTGGCCAATGGCCTGTCGGGCACCGACGTCACTGAGCTGTTCAGCCGCGAAATGCGCTGGGTGATGCGCCAGGAGGGCGCCGGCTCCCAGCGCTTCCTGCACGAGATCATTGCCCGACACGGCCTCGACCCGGCGGCCCGGCGCGTGGCGGGACGCGCGTTCTCGGAACGCGACGCCGCCTCCATGATCGCGATGGGCTACGCGGACGTCGCCATCGGCGTGCGCGCCGCCGCCACCGAGTTCGGGCTGGACTTCATGCCCATGGGCTGGGAAGCCTTCGACTTCGCCATGCACCGGGGTATGTTCTTTCGCACCCTGTTCCAGAAACTGCTCGATTTTTTGCGCAGCACCGAGTGCCTCCGGGTCGCGCAGAAGTTCGGCGGCTACGAGTTCGCGGAAACCGGCAACCTGATCTGGCCCGTCTGAGAGCCCTGTGCGAATCAGCCCAGGTCGAGGTCCTGGGTGATCTCCCTCCGGACTCCCAGTACCGGCAGCTCGAGCGTCACCCTGGCCAGCACTCCCGTTCCCGCCGGCAGCGTTCCGGCGGTGGCTGCTTCCCGTACCGCCTGTTCGATCTCGCGCTGCGAGGTGATGCCCACGACCTTGAGGAACTTGCGGATCTCCAGGTTCAATTTCTCTTCGTCCAGTTTCATGGCGCCCATGAATGTCTCCTTGGCGTTGGTTTCGATGTTGAAATGGCGTGCCTGCCGCCGCGTGCAGGTTCAGGCGGTGCGGCCACTGATATCCGGCAATTCGCGGCGTTCCAGCGTCTTGCGCGAGATTCCGAGGCGGCGCGCCGCCGCAGACTTGTTGCCGCCCAGGGCGCGGAGCACCCGGGCCATGTGGTGTTCCTTGACTTCCTCGAGCGTCCAGTCGAGCGGATAGGCGGCCACCTCATCCGCTTCGGCCGCCGCGGACGCGGTCAGTTCGTCGATCATCAGTCGTCCCATCATCAGGCTGCGCTCGACGAAGTTCTTCAGCTCGCGGACATTGCCCGGCCAATGATGCTCCTGAAGCTGTGCCAGCACCTGCGCATCCATCGGCAGCGGCGCGATCCCGAGGCCGCCGGCCAGTTGTTCCATGAAGTGCCGCGCAAGCACCTCGATGTCGTCACGCCGTTCGCGCAATGGCGGCAGGCGCACCTGGGCGACGTTGAGGCGGAAATAGAGATCCTCGCGAAAGCGCCGCTCACGGACCATGGCACGCAAGTCATGCTGCGTGGAGGCGACGATGCGCACATCGACCTCGAGCTCCTGGTCGGCGCCCACCGGGCGAATGGCGCCCTCCTCGAGGACGCGCAGGAGCTTGACCTCGAGGTGCAGCGGCATCTCGCTGACTTCGTCCAGGTACAGCGTGCCGCCGCGCGCAGCGACGAACAGGCCCTCGCGCACCTGGTGGGCGCTGGTGAACGCCCCCTTGGTATGGCCGAACAGTTCGCTCTCCAGCAGCTCCGGGGCGATGGCGCCGCAGTTCACCGCGACGAAGGCGCCGCGTCGCGCGCTGTGGGCGTGCAGCCACCTGGCCACCAGCTCCTTGCCGGTGCCGGTCTCGCCCTCGATGAGCACCGTGCCCGGCAAGGGGGCGATACGCCGCACCAGGCTGCGGACATCGGCCATCGCGGCGCTGTCACCGATGAGTTCCCGACGCTGCAACTCGCCGCCGGGACCCTCGCCAAGCATCGGCACTCGATCCCCGGCCGGCTGAATAGCGGCGACTCGCTGCAACGCGGCAAGTGCCGCCTCGATCTCGAAGGGCCGCTCGAGCACATCGTTGACGCCGCGACGCATCGCCTCCAGCAGCAGCTCCCGGTCGGGGCGTTCCGTGACCAGCACGACGCGCGGCGCCGCGCCATCCTGGCGCAGGCCGCCGATCCACTCGAGCGCCGGTGCGTCTGAGAGCCCGGCATTTACCACCAGGAAGCCGAAACGGCAGCGTGCCATCAATTGGCCCGCCCGGGCCGCGCCATCCGCCGAGTCGACGAAGGCGACGTGCCGACCGAGTGCGGCGCGCAGTCGGCTGCGGTAGCCGGCGTCGCCGCCCACAATCAGCACAGACGCGTTGCGCAACGCCAGCGGCTCGCTCGGTTGGGGACGCTTCAAGCGCGGAACTCCTGCGGGTTCAGCCGGGACGCCAGAGGGTATACGCTGCGTCAAAAAGCCGCAACATCGGCGCTGAAACGGGAAAAACTGTCATGTTGCGGCAGAATTTCCATCGATTAAGCGGAAACATGTCGCAAACAATGACAAAATGCGCAAGGATTTGGCGCTTTGGCACCCTGCTTGCACGTTCCAAGGCGGCGCTGGGGCAGGGGCGCCGGCCAGAACGGATCATAGGGGAACATGCAGGATTTTTCAGCCGCCTTTGCGCTTGCCGCGCGACTCGTCGTCGGCCTCGACCCGGAACTGGTCGAGATCGTGCTGCTGTCCCTGTACGTCAGTGTCTTCGCGGTCGGCCTGGCGGCGCTGTTCGGCCTGCCGCTCGGGGCCGTGATCGGCATGTTCCGCTTCCCGGGACGGCGCGTCGTCATCATCCTGCTCAACGCGTTGATGGGCCTGCCGCCGGTGGTGGTCGGCCTGGTGGTCTACATGCTGCTGTCGCG
>DAOMOU010000058.1:0-10411 GCA_035444525.1 Gammaproteobacteria bacterium
CCCGGCATGGAGGCAAACAGCCCCCACGCCAGCACCATCGACGCCGTGAACAGCGGCGGCAGCAGCAGCATCCACGCCGTCTCCCGGCGCCCGAAGCTGCGCTCGTGCGGCCATTCCACCGGCGGCTCGTCGAACCAGGCAGTGCGCAGGATCGGCAGGAAATAACACGCATTGAGCAGGCTGCTGCCGGCCAGCACCAGCACCACCCAGTCCTGCCCGACCTCGAGCGCGCCGAGGCCCAGGTACCACTTGCTGATGAAGCCCACCGTGGGCGGCACACCGATCATGCCGAGGGCCGCCAGCGTGAATGCGCCCATGGTCCAGGGCATGCGCCGGCCGATGCCGCGCATCTCGCTGACCTTGTGGACTCCCAGCGTCTCCGCGTAGTTGCCGGCGCAGAAGAACAGGGTGATCTTCATGAAGCCCTGGTGCACCAGGTGCACCAGCCCGCCGATGGTGGCGATCGGCCCCGCCACCGCGATGCCGAGCGTGATGTAGGACACCTGGCTGACGGTGGAAAACGCCAGCCGTTTCTTCAGGTCGTCCTGGAACAGCGCACGCAGCGATCCGTACACGATCGTAACGGCGGCCAGCACCGCCAGCGGCAGGGTCACGCCGAGACTTGCCGCGAACTCGATGCCGAACACGTCGTAGACGATGCGCACCACGCCGAAGGCCCCCGCCTTGACCACCGCCACGGCGTGCAGCAGGGCGCTGACCGGCGCCGGTGCGACCATCGCCTGCGGCAGCCAGCTGTGCAGCGGCACCAGCGCCGCCTTCACACCGACGCCGAGGATCAGCAGCACGAAGATGATGCGCAGCACCGCCGGGTCGATACCGCGCCCGTCGATGAAGCCCCGGTCGACGAATTCGAGGGTGCCGGTCAGGGAGTACAGCCAGATGGTGCCGGCCAGCACCAGCACGCCGCCGAACAGCGTATGCGCCAGATAGCTGCGGCCGGCCTTCCTGGCCACCTCGGTACCGCGATGCACGACCAGCGGATAGGTGGTGAGCGTCAGCGCCTCGTAGAACACCAGGAAGGTGAGCAGGTTGCCCGACATCGCCAGGCCGACGGTGGCGGTCACGCACAGGCTGAAGTAGCCGAAGAAGCGGCTGCGGTTCGGCGAGTCCTCGAGATAGCCGATGGCGTACACGGTGGTGGCCAGCCACAGCACCGCGGACAGGTTGACGAACATCAGCGACAGCGCGTCGGCGTGCAGCACGAAGTCGAGCCCCGGTACCAACGGCACACGGAACTGGTAGTCCACACCGTGGAATACGCCGATCATCATCAGCACCAGGAAGACGATCTTGATGACCGCCCCGCCGAGGTTCAGCGTGATGCGCCAGCCCACTGCCCTTTCCGGCAGCATGAAGATGATCAGCCCGGGAACCAGCGAGCTGGCCAGCACCAGCAGCGGCAGCCACGCATTGGTGCTCACGGCAGCACTCCGTCGAGCAGCGGCAGCGCCCAGGGTGCGACGAAGCCCAGCAGCACGGCACCGAGCGCCAGCAGCAGCGCAGTCCATTCCATGGTGGGCGGCACCTCGTGCCGCTCGTGCTCATGCGGCGACTTGGTGAAGGCGAAACCGAGCACGCGGAACACGTAGGTGGCGGTGAGCACGCCACCGATCATGATGGCCACCGCCCAGAACCACTGGCCCTGCGCCATGGCGGCCTGCAGCAGCATCCACTTGCCGACGAAGCCGCCACTGGGCGGCAGCCCTGCCAGGCTGATGCCAGCGAGCGCGAAACCGGCCAGCGTCAGGGGCATGCGATCGACGACGCGGTCCAGTTCGTCGATTTCGTCGTGCCCGCCCTGGGTCATGATGCTGCCGGCTGCGAGGAACATGGCGCCCTTGGCCAGCGCATGCGACAGGGCGAGGTAGATCGCGCCGCCGAAGGCGAGCTTCGGGTCGAGGCCCGCCAGCGGGAAGGCGATGAACAGGTAGCCGAGCTGCGCCACCGTCGAATAGGCCACCAGCAGCTTGAGTCGCTTCTGGCGCAGCGCCTGCACCGAGCCCCAGAACACGGCCGCCACACCCAGTGAACCCAGCAGCAGCGGCAGGCCCTCGCCCTCCGGCGTGAAGGTGAACCAGAGTCGCAGCAAGAGGTAGAACGAGGCCTTGACGACCAGTGCGGACAGCAGCGCGCTGACCGGCGCGCGCGCGCTACCGTGCGCCGGCGGCAGCCACACGTGGAACGGAAACAGGCCGGTCTTGAGCAGCAGGCCGGCGATCATGGCGCCCAGCGGTACCGCGAGGGCCAGCCCGCCGTCCGCGCGCTCGCCAAGCAGCGCCAGGTCGACGGTACCGTAAGCATGGTAGAGCAGCGCCACCCCCACCAGGTAGGCGAGCGAACCGAGCAGGCTGACCAGCAGGTAACGCATTGCGCCCCAAAGTGCCGGCCCGCTACCGGTGAGCGCCACCAGCGCGACCGCCGACAGGCCGAGCAACTCCAGTGTGACGTAGAGATTGAACGCGTCGCCGGACTGGAACAGTGCGTTCAGCGCCGCCCACACGAACATCCACAGCGGCCAGAAGCGACGTACCTTCTCCGGCGAACTCAGCAGGTACACGCGGGCATAAATGCTGACGGCCGCCCCGACGACTGCGGTCATCGCCAGCATCAGCGCACTGAGTCCGTCCGCCAGCAGGTCGATGCCGAGCGGCGCGCCCCATCCGCCGACGGCGTAGAGCCGCGGACCGAAGGCCACGACCTGCAGCAACACCACGACGGCGGCGGCGACGGTCGCCAGCGCCGCGGCCAGGCCGAGCGAGGCGGCGCGTCGCGGGAACAGGAAGCTGAGCATGGCGCCGATCAAGGGCAGCGCGATCGTCCACAGCATCCAGGGTGCCTCGGCCAACCATCCGCTCATAGTCGCCTACTGCCCCTCCTCATCCATCAGGTCGCGCTCCGCATCCTCCGGCAGCGCCGGCTTGCCGGTCGCATTGGCGATGCGCAACACCAACGCCAGCGCCAGCGCGGTCGCGGACACGGCCACGACGATGCCCGTGATCACCATCGCCTGCGGCACCGGATCGGGGGCGCCGGCGGCCGGCGTCCCTGACCCCACCAGCATGAGGAACGCACCGCTGCCCATGACGTTGATGGCCAGGATCTTGCGGATGAGATGCGCACGCAGCGCCAGCCCCCAGGCGCCGATCAACAACAGTCCCACCCCGACGAACGCGAACATCAGGCCGGAGGTCATGGCTCCCCCTCCGGCCTTCCGCCGATGAACAGCCCGATGAGGATCGCCGCAATGGAGAGCGTCGCGGCCGCCTCGATCACCAGCATCAGCATGCCGGCGAGGCCGCCCGGGTACTCGAGCAGGCGATGGCCGGCGGCCATCACCCCGAACGCTACAGCCAGGAAAGTCGCCAGGCCGACCACCAGGCTCCATCGCGGCGGCACATCGGGGATCCGGGTCACCGGCCGGCGGCCCGCGAGAATGAACAGTACCCCCGCCGCCGCCAGCACGGCGCCGGCCTGGAAGGCGCCGCCGGGCCGTAACGCACCCACCCACAAGAGGTAGGCGCCGATCAGCACCGCAAGCGGGAGCAGCACGCTGTTGAGCCCCAGCAGGATCGGGCTCGGCGTCGTCTCCGTGATGCGCGGCGCGGTGCCGAGTGCCCAGACGCCCACCAGCGTCGTGGTCAGCACCGCGATCTCCAGCAAGGTGTCGTAGCCGCGGAAATTCAGCAGCACCGCCGTAACCGGGTTGTCGGTGCCGCTGGCGGCCATGGCGCCCGCCACCGCGTCACTCAACCCCGGTTGCAGCGGCTCTGTCAGCAGGACGAGCACCAGGCCGGCAGCCGCCCCGAGGAGCAGCAAGCCGAGGCCCGCCCGCAGCCACAGCCCGGGCTCCCCATTGCTCCGCCTAGCCGCCACCCTCGTCTCCCTTGTCCGGCGGGTCCTGCGGCCGGTCCTTGGACTTGCCGTCCTTGCCCGGCAACCGGCCCCAGGTCGCGAGCAGCAACGCGCCGGTCAACCCGGCGCCGATGGCGGCCTCCGCCAGGGCGACGTCGGGCGCCCCCAGCCGGGCCCAGGTCATGGACAACACCAGCCCGAAGGCGATGAACAGCACGATGCCGCGGAACAGGTCCCTGCTGGAGAGCGACGTATAGGCGAGCCACAGCAGGATCGCCGCCAGCAGCGCATCGAGGAACAGCCCGGGATTCATGGCGCCGTCCACGGCTTGATGCCGCGTCGCAGGCTGGCACGCGCAATCAGGTGCGAGGCCGTCGCACCGCCCAGCAGCACCAGCATCCAGATGAGCACCAGCTTGCCCGCCACGGCCAGCGAAGGCGCCTGCAGTGCGAGGCCGACGATGGTGAGGCCCAGGCCGACGTTGTCGCCCTTGGTCAGCGCGTGCAGGCGGCTGTACACGTCCGGGAAACGCAGCATGCCGACCGTGCCGGCGAAAAAGTATCCGGCCCCGACCAGCACCAGCACGGCACTGAGCAGGTCAATCGCCGACATCGCCGCCCCCCCTGCTCCAGACCCGCTGTACGAAGGCCACCGCCGCGACCGCGGCCAGCAGCGCGAACACCAGGGCGATGTCCCGGAACGACGGTGTGGCCATGGCCTCGGCGAGCAGCAGCAGCACCGCCACTGCAGTGGTGCCGAACAGTTGCGCCGCCAGCATGCGGTCGGCCGCCGTCGGCCCGCGCATGACCCGCCACAGGCCGGCCGCCAGGTTGAGCAGCAGAAATGCGGCGACCCCGGTCAGCAAGAGGCTCACGGTCCCGACTCCCGGCGTGGGCCCTGCGCAAGGGGGAGATTGAACACGGCGGCGATGCGCGGCTCGAGGTCGACCACCATGGCGTGCAGGTCGCTGCGCGCATCGAGCGCGTGAATCACCAGCTCGTCGCCCTCGATATCAGCGCTCAGCGTGCCCGGCAGCATGCTGACCACGTTGGCGAGAGAGACTCGTGAAACACCGGGCGGCAAGCGCAGCCGATGACGCACCAGGCCGGGATACAGCGGCATCCTGGGCTGCAGGGCGCGGCGCGCCACGTCCGTCGCACCGACCAGCGACTGCCACGCAAAATACGGCAGGAAGCGGGCCACTCCGCTCAGGGACAGCGGCGGATCAGCCCACAGCGAGCGGCTGAGCCAGGCCGCCAGCAACACCGTCGGCGCGCCGATCAGCCAGCTCGATACCACGCCATCCGTAAGAATCCACCAGAGTGCCGCGAACAACGCGATGCGCCGCACCCAGCCGCGCCAGTCGGTCGCACCGACGGGCTTGGCATTGGCAGGCGTGTTCGCAGGCATCATTGCTCCTTTACGATACCGGGCTCCGTTCAGGGACGCAGGACGGGCCGCGCCAGGAATCCGGACAAGCCGACGGGCAGCCCATGCCCGGCGTATTCGTCCAGGACTTGTGCCCGAAAGCCTGCCGCCTCGAGGTCGTCGACCAGTTCCTCTGCCGGCAGCAAGTCCAGCTCGTGACACTCGTCGTCACGGCGGAAGTAGTCACCCACGCGCCGGAAGCTGGTGATGCAGCGCGTGACGCGGCGCGCCTCCCGGTCCTCCACCGCGTTCATCAGCAAGGCCCAGTCGCCGCCATCGACATGAGTCTTCAGGGGCTGCTCCCCGGCGATTCGCCCGGGGCCGGCGGCGTCGAACAGCAGCACGCCACGCGGCGCCAACGCCGCGTGAATACGGCCGAACAGCGCGCGCAACTGGTCCCGCGAGTTGCTCTCGTCGAAGCGGTAATTGAAGCACTCGCCCACCGCCGCGACGGCGATGCACGGCGGCAACTCCGCCGCCAGCAGCGATTCGCACACGAACCGCCCCTCCGGGACCCGCCGGCGGGCCATTTCGATCATGGCGGGCGAGAGGTCCACGCCCAGCACGTCATAGCCGGCGTTCGACACCGCCTCGGCGAGAATCCCCGTGCCGCAACCGAGGTCCACCACCAGGCCCTCACCGATGCCGTCCGCGGCGAGCGTTCGCAGCAGCAACTCACCCGCGTTGCGGGCCAGGTCGCCAAAACCGAGATCGTGGATCCAGGACAGGTCTTCCCGGTAGGCAAAGCTCATGGCGATGCTCCTTCCCTGGCAGGCACCGGCAAAGCGCGGGCACGGAATCATTCCGCTGCGTGCGGCACGGCCGGATGACCATAATGGACTGTGGCAAGCCCTTGCCGCGTTGGGGTTTTCCGAAGTGGCGCGGCACTCAGGCGCCGAGCCAGGTCACTGCCGCCAACAGGAGCATGACCAGGAAGATGGCCACGATGTTGAGTGCGACGTCGCGGGCGTAGCGCTGGATGCCGCGGCGGGTCGACACCACGGTCGGCTCGGTATCGAGCGACTCGGATTGCGGCCACGAGGACGGGTGCTGGCGCAGCTCGGCGACCGCCAGCCGGCCGAGGTCCAGCAACCATGCACTGAAGGCTTCGCGGCGGCGCCGCACCGGGCGCGGCGGCGCCGGGCCGGGCGCGGCCTCGATCGACGACGTCGCGGCGGCCGCGGCGAGCGCCCGTGCCTCCCGCTCCAGCACCTCGCGGATGGTGCGCGACGCCTCCCGCGTAATGTCCTCGCCGCGGCTACGGGCCTCCGCCAGCTCGACCACCACCGTGCTGAGTCGGGTCCGGGTCGCCGCGAATTCCCTGTGCAACGCGGCCAGTCCGGCCCGCGCGGCCTCGACGCCCTCGTCGCGCGCCCGCGCGCCCAGCCAGTCCAGGCGGGCGTCAAACACTGCACCCGCCATCAGCCCGGCCAGCGAGTGGGTCGCCCCGACCCTGGCCTCCTGCCGGCGCTCATCCAGGGCGCCGGCCTGGCCCGCGCCGCGCCGCACGCGCGCCAGAGCCGCACGGACGGTCTCCAGCCGCTCCTGCTCGATCGTGCCCCAGGCCGCCTCGAGGAAGGCCTGTTCCGGCGACCCGGGCAGCCCGACCAGCAGGGTCTCGACGAGGCGGCGGCGCGCCCGGCCCGCATCGCCGAGACCGAGCAGGAACTGTCGCCGGCCGCTGCGCAACGACCAGGCGACGCGCTGCTGGGCACGCCCGTAGACCCGCGTGATGCCGTCGAAGATTGCCAGCAGCAGGCCGCCGAGCAGGCCGCCGCTGCGCTCCTGCAGGCGCTGGTGGCGCTCGGACAGGCCGTGCGCGGCGGCCAGCAGTTGCGCACCGGGACGGCCGTGCCCGTCGTGGCTCGCCACGGAGCCCTGCTCGCAGATCGCCACCACGCCGAGTCCGGCGCGGCTGAACCAGTACGCGGGACTGAAGCGCGCCGGCAGGTGCAGGTGGAACAGGCCGAACCTCATGCCGATCGCGAAGACCAGGCCGCCGCCGGCGAATACCAGCAGAGACATCCACACGTCGCCGGCGCTGAGAAAGTAGTGCCCGAGGTAGTGCGCGATGCCGTCGGTCGGCACGCCGCCGGCGAGCATCGCAGGCACCAACATGCCTTCGAGCAGCAATCCGGGCCGCCAGCCGAGCGCGATCACCGGCACCACGAGCAGCGCCATGGCGAGCAGCATGGCGCCCGGCGCCTCGCGTACCTCCTCGGGCCGCGGCAGCTTGCAGGGCCCAAGAAACACCAGGCCGATGAGCTTGATGAAGGAGGCGGCGGTGCCGGCGGCGGTGAGCACGAAGATGCGCTCCGCGACACGCAGCGAAGCCAGGCCGCTCTCCGCGCCCGCTGCTTCCAGCGCATGGTGGATCATGCTCTTGCTGACGAAGCCGTTGAACAGCGGCAGCCCCGTGATGCCGGCCGCGGCGACCAGCATCAGCAGGAAGGTCAGCGGCATGCGCCGCCACAGCCCGCCGAGGGCGTACATGTCCAGGCTGCCGGTGCGGAAGGCCACGGCGCCGACGCCGAGGAACAGGCTGGCCTTGAACAGCGCGTGGTTGACGGTGTGCATGAGCCCGCCGGCGGTGCCCATCGAACCGTCACCGAGCAGGAAGGCGCCGGCGCCGAGGCCGGCGAGGATGAAGCCCATCTGGCTGATGCTGTGATAGGCGAGCATGCGCTTGGCATTGGACTGGCCGAGCGCCAGCACCACGCCGACTGCCATGGTGACGATGCCGATCCAGGTCACCACGAGGCCGAACTGGGCGGTGAAGGCCCAGGCGGCGTCGGCGTACGCCGTACCCTGCGGCGGCGTAAAGAGCGCTGCGAGGCTGCGGTAGATGCCGTAGGCGCCCGCCTTGATCATCACGCCCGACAGCAGGGCGCTGGCCGGCGTCGGCGCCACCGGGTGGGCGTTGGGCAGCCAGAAGTGCACCGGCACCATGCCGGCCTTGACGCCGAAGCCGAGCACCAGCAGCGTGGCCGCGGCGCCGCGGTGCCCCGCGCCGAGCGAGCTGCCCGGCAACAGTGGACCGCCGCCCATGGCGTACACCAGCATAATGCCGGACAGCAGCGCGATGCCGCCCAGCACGGTCATCCAGAAGTACTGGATCGCGGCGCGGTGGGCCTCCGGCGTGCCGGTGTGCACCACCAGCAGGAAGGCGACCAGGCCGAGGGCCTCGAAGCAAAGGAACAGCGTCACGAGGTCTGCAGCCACCACCACGCCGAGCATGGCCGCCAGCAGCACCAGGCTGACAGCGTGGTAACGGTCGCGAGATCGCTGCGTCTTCATGTACGGGATCGAGTACAGGGTGGCGCAGAACCACACGAAGGCGCTGAACAGCGCAAACAGGGCGCCGACCGGATCGGCGGTGAACTCCAGCCGCCCCGCCATCAGCGACAGCCCGGCGCTCAGCCGGCCGGCGGCGAGCACCCGGGATGCCAGCAGCACCGTACCCAGCAGGACCAGGCCGGTGACCAGCAGCACCCAGCCGTCGCGCAGCCGCTCCGAGCGGCGGCCGAGCCAGGGCACCGCCAGCGCGCCGGCGAGCGGCCCGAGCAGCAGCGCCAGCAGCAGGGCGTCACCGGTCATGCTCGCTGCGCCTCCTCACTCGGCACCGAAGAACACGGCCGCCGCCCGTTCGGCCAGCGACAGCGGCAGTCCCGGCATCGCGGCGAGCAGGCCGAGCAGGATGCTCAACAGGGCGGCCAGCACCAGCGGCACCAGCATGCTGACCGGTGCCTCCGGCCGGGGCCGCTCTGCCACGGAGTCCGGCGCCGCGTGGAAGTACGCCATCCAGACGGGCTGCAACAGGTACAACGCGGCCAGCAGCGCGCCGCCGAGCAGCACCAGCAGCACCAGCGGGTGGCCGGCCTCGAGGATGCCCACCCCGAGCACCCACTTGCTGATGAATCCCGCCAGCGGCGGCACGCCGACGATGCCGAGTGCGGCAATGGTGAACGCCGCCATGGTCAGCGGCATGCGGCGCGCCACGCCCGCCATCTCGGAGACCCGCCGTATGCCCGCCTGGCTGGCCAGCAGGCCGGCACAGAAGAACAGCGCACCCTTCATGAAGGCGTGGTTGCTGATGTGCACCATAGCCCCGACGGAAACCCGTGGTGCGAGCAGCGATACCGCCAGCACCACGTAGGCCATCTGGCTGATCGTGGACCACGCCAGCCGCCGCTTCAGGTTGTCCTCGCCGGCGGCCAGAATGGCGGCCAGCAGGACCGAGATCGCCGCCACGGCCGTCAGCACCGGCGCCACGCCCAGCGCCGCCACCAGCTCTACGCCGAACACCTCGTAGATCACGCGCAGGATGCCGAAGCAGCCCGTCGCCACCATCACGCCGGACAGCAGCGCCGAGAAGGAGGCCGGCGCGGCCGGGTGCACGTCAGGCACCCAGCCGTGCAGCGGCATCAGCGCCGCCTTCACGCCGAAACCCGCGACCAGGCACCAGAAGGTCACCAGCAGCAGCGTCCGGTCGGTCGCCGGGTCGAGGATGCCGCCCGGCGTGAGGGGCTGGTTGCCGGCCAGGTAGAAGCAGAAGATCACGCCCAGCAGGATCAGGCTGCCGCCGACCAGGATGTAGACGATGTACTTGGTGCCGGCGCGGATCGCTTCCGGCGTCTCCTCGTGCACCACCAGCGGGTAAACCAGGATGGAGAACAGCTCGTAGAACACCAGGAGCGTGACCAGGTTGCCGGCAAAGGCCACGCCGAGCATCCAGCCCAGGCTGAGCATGAAGAACACAAAATAGCGCGTCTCGTGGCCGTCCCGTCGCAGGTACCGGAACGAGTACACCAGCGCGAGCAGAAACAGCGTGGCCACCGTCGCGGCGAACAACACGCCGAGCGCGTCGACGCGCAGGTACAGCTCGACCTGCGGGGCGAAGTGCACCAGCGCGAGCTCCCGCACTTCGCCGCGCAGCACGCCGGGCACCAGGGCGAATACCCCGAGCAGCGCCGCGCCGCACAGCATGCAGAGCGCCACCGCCCGGCGACCGTCACCGCAGCGCCGCAGCGGCAAGGCCAGCGCGCCGCCGATCAACGGCAGCGCCACGATGAGCGCCGGCAGCAGGCTCATGGCCGTTGCCGACCTCACG
>DAOMOU010000059.1:0-10397 GCA_035444525.1 Gammaproteobacteria bacterium
CAGCCCTCGAGGTAGCTCACGTGGCTGCCCTCGTCGGCGATGATCAGCGTGCGCTCGAACTGCCCGGTGTTCGCAGCGTTGATGCGGAAGTAAGTCGACAGCTCCATGGGGCAGCGCACGCCCTTCGGCACGTAGACGAAGGAGCCGTCGGTGAACACTGCCGAGTTGAGCGCCGCGAAGAAATTGTCGCCGGTCGGCACCACCGTGCCGAGATACTGCTCGAGCAGCTCCGGATAATCCCGCACCGCCTCGGAGAACGGGCAGAAAATCACCCCTGCCTCCTTGAGCTTTTTCTTGAAGGTCGTGGCCACCGAGACGCTGTCGAACACTGCGTCCACCGCGACGCCGGCCAGCCGGGCGCGCTCATGCAGCGGGATGCCCAGCTTGTCGTAGGTCTCGAGCAGCTTCGGGTCGACTTCGTCGAGGCTCTTCGGGCCGTCGGTCTTCTTTTTCGGCGCGGAATAGTACGAGATCGCCTGGTAGTCGATCGGTGCGATCTTCACGTGTGCCCAGTCCGGCTCCGGCATGGTCAGCCAGTGCTCGAAAGCTTTCAGTCGCCACTGCAACAGGAACTCCGGCTCGCCTTTTTTCGTCGAGATGTGCCGGATGACCGATTCGTCGAGGCCGGGAGGCACCGTGTCGGATTCGATGTCCGTAACGAAGCCGTGCCGGTACTTGCGCGCGACGAGTTGTTCGACGTCCTGCTGTCCGCTTGCCATGTGTTGCTCCCCGCGGCCTCAGCCGCGCTCCAGTCGCGCCGTCTTGCCCGGCGACGACACCAGGTTTCTCAGGTTCACCCGCGGCCCGCGGTCCACCGGCAGGCTGGCCAGCTCGGCGAGGCTGATTTCGTCCAGCGCATGGCGGATAGCGATGTTGATCCGCTGCCACGCGGTGCCCACGCGGCACAACGCCTCGAGTTCGCAGCTGCCGGCCTCCGTCGAGCACTCGGTCAGGGCCAGCGGCCCCTCCAGCGCATCGATGACGTCGGCGGCGGTGATGTCGGTGGCTGCGCGCGCGAGCACGTACCCGCCCTGCGCCCCGCGATGCGAAGTCACCAGCCCGGCACGCGTCAGCAGCTTGAGGATCTTGCTCACCGTGGCTCCCGGCAGCCCGGTCTGTTCGGCCACCTCGGTCGCGCTGTGGGGGCGATCGCCTGCGCCCGCCAGGTACGCCAGCACCCCGGTTCCGTAGTCGGTCAGTCGGCTCATTTTCAGCATCGGCGTCCCCGGCCAAAGCGGCTCGCGAGATAATGGGGACCATTTTAGTCCTGATTGGCCCCGAGGCCAACCCCGGGGGGTGGTCGGCGCCGGGCCCGGGTCCGCCGCTGTGTTAGGATTTCGCCGTGGCAAAGCGGTCGGAGCCGACCATTCCGCCGCACGTTCCCGAGACCCTGGAGGATGCGATGAACCTCGATGGATTGAACAAGGTTGCCCGCGCGATGGTGGCCCCGGGGAAGGGGATCCTGGCGGCAGACGAGAGCCATCCGACCATCAAGAAGCGTTTCGACACCATCGGCGTGGAGAATACCGAGCAGAACCGGCGTGCCTACCGGGAGATGCTGTTCACGGCGCCTGGCATCGAGGCGGCGATCGGCGGCGTGATCCTGTTCGACGAGACCCTGCGCCAGCAGACGGTCGCCGGCGTGCCGTTTCCGGAGCTGCTGGCCGGTCGCGGGATCGTCCCCGGCATCAAGGTCGACGCCGGCGCCAAGCCACTGGCAGGCTTCCCCGGGGAGACCGTCACCGAGGGACTGGACGGGCTGCGCAAGCGCCTCGAGGAGTACCGCAAGCTGGGTGCCGGCTTTGCCAAGTGGCGGGCCGTGATCGCCATCGGCGACGGTATTCCGAGCGCCTTTTGCCTGGCGGCCAATGCCCACGCCCTGGCGCGCTACGCGGCGCTTTGCCAGGAGGCAGACATCGTGCCGATCGTCGAGCCGGAAGTGCTGATGGACGGTGATCACGACCTCGCCCGCTGCGAAGCCGTGACCGGTGCCGCCCTGCTGGAAGTGTTCGATGCGCTCGCCCGTCACCGGGTGGCGCTCGAGGGCATCGTCCTCAAGCCCAACATGGTCGTCTCCGGGCAGGACTGCCCGCGGCGGGCCGGGGTCGGCGAAGTGGCCGAGGCGACGATTCGTTGCCTGCGCAGGTACGTGCCCTCGGCTGTGCCGGGCATCGCCTTCCTGTCGGGCGGCCAGACGGAGGAAGAGGCCACCGCTCATCTCAATGCCATGAATGCCCTGGGGCCGCAGCCGTGGGAGCTGTCGTTCTCCTACGGGCGGGCGCTGCAGGCATCCGCCCTGCAGGCCTGGCGCGGTGACAGCGCGAAGCTCGAGGCGGGAGCCGGCGCCTTTGCGCACCGCGCCCACATGAACCACCTCGCCCGCAGCGGCCAGTACCGGGCCGAGCTCGAGTCCCGGGGGCGCTGAGTGGTCGACGCCGGCGCCGGCCAGCTGCGCTCGCGGCCCGTCGCCGGCTGTCCGGGCGGCGACAGCATCCTGGTCATCCGCGACCTCGCCTATTGGCGCGGCCAGACCATGATCTTCGACGGCCTGGACATCGACATCCGGCGCGGCAGCGTGACCGCCATCATGGGCCCGAGCGGCACCGGCAAGACGACGCTGCTGCGGCTGGTCACCGGGCAGGAGCTTCCCGACCGGGGCAGTATCCGCTTCGACGGCGCCGAGGTTACCCGTATGAGCCGGCGCGAGCTGTTCCGCATGCGCAAACGCGTCGGCATGCTGTTCCAGAACGGCGCGCTGCTCACGGACCTCAATGTTTACGACAACGTGGCCTTCCCGTTGCGCGAGCACACCAGGCTGCCGGAGCGCCTCATCAGGCACATCGTCCTGACCAAGCTGCATGCCGTCGGGCTGCGTGGCGCCTGGCAGCTGATGCCGTCGCAGCTCTCCGGCGGCATGGCACGGCGCGTCGCGCTGGCGCGCGCCATCGTCATGGACCCGGAGATCATCTACTACGATGAGCCCTTCGTCGGGCTGGACCCGATTTCCATGGGCGTCGTAGTCCGGCTGATCCGGCGCATGAACGATGCGTTGGGGCTCACCAGTGTCGTGGTCACGCACGACGTCGACGAAGTCTCGTCGATCGCCGACTGCAGTTTCCTGCTGTCGGAGGGCAAGGTCGCCGCCTTCGGCACCCCGGAGGACCTGCGCGACCACCATTCCGAGACGGTCACCCAGTTCATGACTGGCATGGCCGACGGCCCGGTGCCGTTTCACTATCCCGCCCCCGATTACGGCGAGCAGCTGCTTGCCCGTGACGGCAAATAGGGGCGTGCGGCCGTGAGCAGGGACAATGCGCGCGGCCTGCGCCGCCTGTGGCTGGAGATCGGCTACTCGCTGCGCGGCTTTTTCGGCACTTTCGGCGCCGGCCAGCTGTTCCTGCTGCGCATCCTCGCCAATATGCCCTACGCGCTGGCGCGCCCGCGGCTCATCATCAAGCAGGTGTACGTGACCGGCGTGCAGTCGCT
Source organism: Gammaproteobacteria bacterium (assembly GCA_035444525.1). Lineage (GTDB taxonomy): Bacteria > Pseudomonadota > Gammaproteobacteria > Steroidobacterales > XN24 > XN24. The sequence continues at coordinate 3,487 of DAOMOU010000059.1, forward strand.
GGTGGTGATCATGCTGGCGGGCCTGTTCGTCGGCATGGTGCTGGCCCTGCAGGGCTACCTGACGCTGTCGCGGTTCGGCGCCGAGGACACCATCGGCATGGTGGCGGCGCTGGGGCTGGTGCGCGAGCTCGGCCCGGTGGTCACGGCCCTGCTGTTCGCCGGCCGCGCGGGGACCGCGCTGTCGTCCGAGATCGGCCTGATGCGGGCCACGGACCAGCTGTCCGGCATGGAGATGATGGCCGTCGACCCGATCAAGCGGGTGATCGTGCCGCGCTTCCTGGGCGGCGTGATCGCCATGCCGATCCTGGCGCTGATTTTCAGCGCCATGGGGATTTTCGGCGCCTGGCTGGAGGGCGTGATCGTGCTCGGGGTGGACGAGGGCGCCTTCTGGGCACAGATGCAGGCCCAGGTGGACCTGCGCGAGGACGTCATGTCGGGCGTCATCAAGAGCTGCTTTTTCGGGGTGGCCGCCAGCCTGCTGGCGGTGTTCGAGGGGTACAATTGCGTGCCCACCGCCGAGGGGGTGGGTCGTGCCACGACGCGCGCCGTGGTACACACGTCGCTGTCGGTCCTGGTCCTGAACTTCATGCTCACCGCCTGGCTGTTGGGAGGTAACTAGAGCGATGCAACAGACACGCGCCGTGGAACTCGGCACCGGGTTGTTTGTCTTCATGGGCATACTGGCGCTGTTCTTCCTGACCACGCGGGTTACCAGCTTCGACGCCTACTCGGGTGACGGGGGCTACGAGCTGACGGCCCGCTTCGACCAGATCGGGACCTTGAAAACGCGGTCGCCGGTGTCCATCTCCGGGGTACAGATCGGCCGGGTGACGGCGATCGACTTCGACGTCGAGCGGCTGGAGGCGGTGGTGACGATGCGGATCGACTCTCGCTACGACCGGATCCCGAACGATTCGGACGCCAGTATCCTGACGTCGGGCATTCTCGGCGGACAGTACATCGGCCTGCAGCCGGGCGGGGCGGACGAGTACTTCCGGGACGGCGACGAGATTTCATTCACCCAGTCCGCCGTGGTGCTGGAGCAACTGATCAGCAAGTACCTGTTCGGCCAGGCCGGCGGGGGAGAGTAGACGATGAACATGAAAACGATGCGAACGAGACTGGCGGTGGCGACCCTCGTCATCGGCGCCATGACGGCGTCGGCCGCACAGGTGACGGCGGCGACGCCCGAGCGCAGCCCGGAGCAGGTCATTCGGGACGCTTCGGAAATGACCATGCAGGCGATCGAGGGGCGGCGCGACGAGCTCAAGGCGAACCGCGACGAGCTGTTCCGGATCATCGACCAGGTGCTGTTACCGCGCTGGGACCGCCAGTACACCGGCCAGCTGGTAATGGGCCGTGCCTGGCGTGACGCCACGCCCGAACAGCGCGAGGCATTCATTTCCGGTCTCTATCGCAAGCTGCTCGACAGCTACGGCGAGGGCGTCCTCCAGTACAACGCCGACCAGCTGAAAATTCTCGGCACGCGCGGCAACCTGGAGGAGGGCCCGGTGATGGTCGACTCCGAAGTGCGCCTCGGCGACGGCACGCCGGTGCCGATCAGCTACCGGCTGCGGATCCACGAAGGCAGCTGGAAGGTCTACGACGTGGTGGTCGAGGGCATCTCCTACGTGCAGAACTACCGCAACCAGTACCAGAGCGAGTTCCGCGCCAAGGGCATCAAGGGCGTGCTGGCGGACCTCGGCGCGGCCGCCGGAAACGACGGGTCCTGAAGGTGACGGGCGCGCCGTCCGCCCAGCCCGAGCCCGGCAGCGTGGTGTTCGAGTCGCTGGGCGGCGGTCGCTTCCTGGTCCGCGGTGAGCTGGGGTTTGCTACGGTGCGCGATGCGCTGGAACAGAGCAAGTCGCTGTTTGCAGAGCACTCGATCATCGAGCTTGACCTGGCGGGCGTGACGCGGGCCGACAGCGCCGGGCTTGCGCTGCTGCTGGAGTGGGTCAACTGGGCGCGCAACAGCGTTCGGGAGGTCACCTACCGGAACATTCCCGCACAGGTGCGCTCGATCGCGGAAATCAGCGAGGTCGAGGACATGCTCCATCGCGCGGAGCGCTGGACCGGCGCCTAGTCCCTAGTCGCCTTCGTCCCAGTCTTCGTCGTCCCAGTCCTCGTCCTCGAAGTCCAGCCCGACGTCGTCATCGCTGCCAGCACCGCGGATCGCGAACTCGGCGCGCTGGCGGTAGGAATCCCTGACCAGGATGTAGGAATCCGCGGCGCGCTCGAGCATGCCGTCCAGCGGCAGCAAGCGGCGCCGCGTGTCGACGATGTCGACGACCACGAGCTTGTCCCGCAGGCTGCGGTTGTCGTCGAGCCAGTTCCAGACGATGTCCGTTTCGTAGCGCGCGTACATGCCGACGACGCCGCGCGCCGAACTCGGGCCGAGCAGGGGCATCATGACGAATGGGCCGGGCGGCACGCCCCATTTGCCGAGTGTCTGGTCGAAACGGGCCGGCTTGCGCGGCAGGCCGTTGTCGCCGGCCGGATCCCACAGGCCGAGCAGCCCGAGGGTGGAATTGATCACGAAACGCCCGCTCTGCCGGCCGGCGTCGGGGAGGTTGCCCTGGAGCAGGTGATTCAGCACCCAGATGGGTGTGCCCAGGTTGTCGAAGAAGTTTGCCACGCTCCACTTGACCGACCCCGGCACGACCCGGTCGTAACCGCGTGCCACCGGGCGCAGCACGGCGCGGTCAGCCGCCTGGTTGAAGGCCCATACCTGCCGGTTGAGGGGCTCGAAGGGATCGTAGGGATCACGCTCACCGGCGTCGCGCGGCGTCGAGGCGCAGCCGGCCGTCGCGGCCAGCAGGAGCACGGCCACGGCGAAGCGTGCCCCGCGGCGTATCGAAATCGTCATTTCCATTTGCCTGATTCCGCTCTCTTCGGCCTGCTATCTCTTCTGTTCGGTCCTTACCCGGCTGGCACGGTACTGCTTCAGGTACGGCTCGAGCTCCGCAATGCGGGCCTCGAAGCGCGCCCTTTGCCACGGCTGCAGGTCGGGCTGGAGCAGGGCGAGGCGCAGCTTGTCCAGCGCCATCGGTAGCTGTCCGGTAAGCAGATGATACTCGGACATGTAGAAGAGCGCCTCCGCAGCCTGGCCGGCCGCGTCCGCGGCACTGGCGATCAGGCGCACTTGCGGGGGCGTCGGGCGCACGACGTTGAAGAGGTCCAGCAACACCGCATGCGCCTGCTGGAAGTGCCTGGTCCGCAGCAGGGCCTCGGCATAGCGCACTACCAGCGGCCGGTTGCGCGGAAACAGGCGGACGGCATGCTCGAATACCGCCAGGCCCTCGTCGGTGCGGCCGGCGAGAATGAGCGCCTCGCCGAGGGCTGAATGGAACACGACGGTCGCTTCGTCCTCGTCCAGCAGCCGCTGCAGCACCGGCACCGCCTCGGCATGGCGGCCGGCGCGGAGCAGGGCCAGGCCGTAGCCGTAGCGCGCCGCCGGCGTGGACGCCTCCGGATCGTCACCCATCTGGACGACGAAGCGTGCCAGCGCATCGTCGGCGGAGCGCGCGTTAAGCACATGGATGCGGGCGCGCATCAGGTCGTACATGGGACTTTCGCGCACCGCGCGCGCCTCGGTGCGCTCGGCGCGATCGCGCGTTTCCGCGATGCGGTTGCTGCTGAGCGGATGGGTCTGGAGAAACTCGGGCACGCGGGAGCCGGGCAGCGCGGCCTCCCGCGACAGCACCTCGAAGAAGGACGGCATGCCCATCGGATCGAACTCGGCGCGCGCCAGGAAGCCGAGCCCGATCCGGTCGGCTTCGTACTCGTTGGCCCGCGTATAGTTGATCTGTTCCTGGATGGCCAGGCCCTGGGCGCTCATGATCGCCGCGGGAATGGCGTCGCCGCCCGCCCCGAGCAGGATGGCGGCGAGCACCGCGGCTGTGGCCAGGATGCTGGTCCGGCCCGTGCCGGCAATGCGTCGCGCGATGTGCTTCTGGGTCACGTGCGCGATTTCGTGCGCCAGCACGCCGGCCAGCTCGCTTTCGCTGCGTGTTGCGGTCACCAGGCCGCTGTTGATCCCGACATAGCCGCCAGGCAGTGCAAAGGCGTTGATTGCGTCGTCGTTGACCACGAAGAATTCGAAGCGGTGCTCCCCGTCGTGCGCCTGCGAGGCGATCCGCTGGCCGATATCGGTGATGTACTCGGCCACCTCCGGGTCCTCGAGCACGTTGCCCTGCTCGCGCAGCTGGCGCAACACGGACCGCCCGATCGCCTCGGCCTGGGTGCGCGTGAACACGGTGTCCGCCACGCTGCCGATGTCCGGCAGGTCGCGCTGCGGATCGGCACCAGCGGCGGCCGTCAGCAGGCAGGCGGTCAGGGCGATGAGGAGGCGGTTGAGCATGCGGGTCCCGGAGCCGGTGATTCGTGGCGGCACCAGGTTAGGACACTGCGGGCGCCGCCACGGTTCCCCGGTCGCTAGAGAGAGTCAGAGGCGTAGTCCGCGAGCCGGGAGCGCTCGCCGCGCATCAGTGTGGCGTGACCTGAATGCGGCCAGCCGCGGAACCGGTTGACCACGTAAGTCAGGCCCGACGTCGTCTCGGTCAGGTACGGGGTATCGATCTGCGAGATGTTGCCCAGGCAGACCATCTTGGTGCCGGGCCCGGCGCGCGTGATGAGCGCCTTCATCTGCTTCGGGGTCAGGTTCTGTGCCTCGTCGATGATGATGAAGCGATTCAGGAAGGTGCGTCCGCGCATGAAATTCAGCGAGCGGATCTTGATCCGGCTGCGCAGCAGGTCCTGGGTCGCGGCGCGGCCCCAGTCGCCGCCTTCCTCGCTGTGGGTGAGCACCTCGAGGTTGTCCATCAGGGCGCCCATCCAGGGCTCCATCTTTTCTTCCTCGGTGCCGGGCAGGAAGCCGATGTCCTCGCCCAGGGGGACGGTCACGCGCGTCATGATGATTTCGCGAAAGCGTGCCTTGTCGAGCGTTTGGGCCAACGCGGCGGCCAGCGTCAGCAGGGTCTTGCCCGTGCCCGCCGGCCCGAGAATCGTGATGAAATCCACGCTGTCCGACATCAGCAGGTTGAGCGCGAAATTCTGCTCCCGGTTGCGTGCCGTGATGCCCCACACGCTGTTGCGGCCGCGGTAGTTGGCGGCCAGCTCGATCACCGCCGAGTCGCCGTCGAGTTCGCGCACCAGCGCCTCGAAGCCGCCGTCGTCCTCGAGGTACAGGAACTGGTTGACGTGCCAGTGCTTCACGCGCTCGCCGGTGACCCGGTAAAAGGTCCGGCCCTCCTCCTTCCAGGAGTCCATCGCCTTGCTGTGGGTGTCCCAGAAGTCGGCGGGCAAGGCCTCGGCGCCCGAATACAGCAGGTCGAGGTCCTCGAGGGTCCGGTCGCTGTAATAGTCCTCCGCATACACGCCCAGAATGGTCGCCTTGATACGCAGGTTGATGTCCTTCGACACCAGCGTCACCTGCGCATCCGGATGCGCCTCCTGGAGCATCAGGCAGTTCTCGAGAATGGAGTTGTCGGCCCGGCTGCCGGGCAGGGTGTCCGGCAGCAGCGGCTGGTTGGGGCGGGTCTGGAAGAACAACCGGCCCGGCCGGACCTGGCTGGCGGGGCCGGTACGGTGCTCGCCGGGAATCTCGATGCCGTGGTCGATATGACTCTTGTCCGCGCCGGCGATCATCTGGTCGATGAAGCGGCTGACCTGGCGGACGTTGCGTGCCGACTCGGACATGCCTTTCTTGCCGGCGTCCAGTTCCTCGAGCACCACCATCGGCAGGTGGATGTCGTGCTCGTCGAAGCGGAACAGGGCGGCGGGATCATGCATCAGGACGTTGGTGTCCAGCACGAAGATGCGGCGGGGTTCAGCCGTGGTGCTCAATGGGACTCCTGCCGTGGCCGGCCGGCGATTGGGGAAAAATCATGCGTGGGCGGATCAGAGCGCCTTGACCGCCTCGAGCACGGCTTCGACGTGGCCCGGCACCTTGACCTTGCGCCATTCACCGCGCAGCACGCCCTTGTCGTCGATCAGGAAGGTGCTGCGTTCGACGCCCATCACCTTGCGCCCGTACATGTTCTTCTCGCGTATCACGTTGAACAGGGAGCAGAGCACCTCGTCGGGATCCGAGATGAGCTCGAAGGGGAACTCGTACTTGGCCTTGAATTTGTCGTGCGACGCGACGCTGTCGCGCGACACGCCGACGATCTCTGCGCCGGCCTTCTGGAAAGCGCGGTAGTGGTCGCGAAAACCCTGCCCCTCGGTGGTGCAGCCCGGGGTGTCGTCCTTGGGATAGAAGTACAGTACCAGCTTGCGGCCCTTGAAATCCGCCAGCCCGAGCTGCTTGCCGCCGGTGGCGGGAAGCTTGAATGCGGGGACTTTCTTGCCGACGACGGCCGTGGACATGGTGTGTCTCCTTGACTTCGGTCAGCCCTTGACCGGCTCCATGATGGCGTCGAGGTTCAGGTGGTCACAGAAGTCCATGAACTCGTCGCGCAGGGCCGAGATCTGCAGGTTGCCCGGAATATTGACAGTGATCTGCACCGAGAACATCGGTGCGCCGGTATGTGCCGCGGAGTAGCTGCGCGTCGCCATTTCGGCGATATCGATGTCGCGGCTGGCGAAGAAGCTCGCCAGGTTGAACACGATGCCCGGCTGGTCGAGGCAGACGACGTCGATGGCGTAGGGGAGCATGTCCTTGCGCGGCTCACGCTCCTCGGTGCGCCGCATCGACAGCGACAGCCCGGACTGCTCCTCCACCTTCTTCAGCTCGGACTCCAGCCGCGCCAGCGTGTGCCAGCTGCCACTCACCAGCAGCAGCATGGCGAACTCGGAGCCGAGCGCGATCATCCGGCTGTCCAGGATGTTGCCGCCGCAGTCCAGCACCGCGCGGGTCAGGTCGTGCACGACGCCGGAGCGGTCGCCGCCGACCGCGGAGATCACGACCAGTT
>DAOMOU010000060.1:0-10330 GCA_035444525.1 Gammaproteobacteria bacterium
GGCCACGCAGCATCACGGTGCCGCGCCGCATCGCGCTCGGCATCGCCCTGGTGTACGCGTTGCTGGGCTCGCTGTGGATCATCGCATCGGATCGCTTGTTGCCCGACCTGGGGGTCGACGTCGACGACCTGATGTGGCTCGGCACCGCCAAGGGGCTGCTGTTCGTCTATGTCACGAGCGCGGTGCTGTACGTGCTCATGCGGGTCACCCCGCGGGAACCGGAGGAGGGCGAACTGCCGCAGGCGCGGGGCGGATTGCTCAGTGTGGTGTTCTTCTGCCTGGCCGGCCTGATCCTGCTGGTCGGCTACCAGGTCCAGCGCCAGCACTTACAGAGCATCGAGGAACGCAGTTACTCTGCGCTCCGCTCCACCGCCTTCATCAAGGCACAGCGTGTCGGCGAATGGTTCGGCGACCAGGTCGGCGCCGTCGCGGCGCTGGGCCACATATATGCCGAGGGCGCAGCCGGTCTCGGGACCTTCGAGGAATCGCCGGCTGCCCATGCGGAGTTGCTGGCGCGCATCGCACCGACCGCACGCCTGCTGGGTCTCGATGACGTCGCACTCGCGGATGCTGGCGGGCGGCTGTTGCCGGCCGGTGGCGGGACGCCCGATGCTGATCTGCTGGCACGCGCCATTCGCGACGCCGCCGACGGCCAGATCGGGTTCTCGGGGGTTGCTCCTGCGGACGGCGGGACGATGAGCGCGCTGCTGACCTATCGGCTGGCGAGCCGCAACGGCGCAACCGACGGGCCGAGTTGGCTGGTGGCGACCATCGACCCGGGACCCCGGCTTGTTTCCATCCTGCAGCGCTGGCCGCTGGCGGGCATCAGCGGCGAAACGTCGCTGGCGAGCCTGGGCCCGGACGGGGAGCTGGTGTTCCTGCCGGGTTTCGAAGCGCCCGTGCACGGCGGCAGGCTGCTGGTGTTCCCGACCCGGACGCAGGAGCCGGGATCGGACTACGCGCCGCGGGGCGAACACGGCATCATCGAGGGCTCTCTGCCCGACGGACGGTCCGTCCTGCTCACCATGGCACGGGTGTCGGGCGTCCACTGGATCGTGGTCGGCGCGATCGACCGGGACGACGTCTATGCCGGCGTCTTCAAGCTGCTGCGCAACACCGCGCTGGTGGTGCTGGTGGCCGTGCTCATCGCCGGCTGGCTGATCCTGGTGCTGTTCCGGCAGCAGCAACTGCTCAATCGCGCAATGCTCGAGAGCGTCAAGCGCGAGCGCGACGTGCTCAACCAGCATTTCTCGTACCTTACCCGCTTCGCCAACGACATCGTCCTGTTGATGGACGCCGACGGCCGGATCGTGAACTGTAACGACCGGGCGCTGGCCGCGTTCGGGTATTCGCGTGACGAGTTCATCGGACGAGATACGCTGGAGCTGCGGCCGCCGGCGCTGGTGGCGGCGGGCCGCAGGCAGCTGGGGATCGCGCGGCAGGAAGGCGGCCTGGTGTATGAAACCTGGCATCGCCGCAAGGACGGCAGCGAGTTCCCCGTCGAGGCCAGTGTGCGGTCCTTCGAAGTCGACGGCGAGACTTTCATCCAGGGCATCCTGCGCGACATCACCGAGCGGACGCGGGCCGAGGAGGCGGTGCGCCGCAGCGAGGCGCGCTTCAGGAACACCTTCGATCGCACCGCGGTCGGCCTCGCGCACGTCTCGACCGACGGGCGCTTCCTGCTGGTCAACCCGCGCTTTGCGGAACTGCTCGGGTATTCCTCCGAGGAGCTCGAGGGCATGACCGTGTGGCAGATCTCGCAACCGGAGGATCTTCCCAGGGAGCTCTCGCTGGGCAAGGCGGTGATGGCGGGCCAGCGGGAGGACTTCTCCATAGAAAAGCGCTACCGGCGCAAGGATGGCTCCATCTTCTGGGCGCAGCTGACGGCCTCCGCCGTTCGCCAGGAGAATGGCCAGGTGGAATACCTGGTGGGCGTCATCGAGGACATCGGGCCGCGCAAACGCCTGCAGGCGCAGCTCAAGCGCCGCACGAAGCTCTACCGGACGCTCTCGGAGACCAACCGGGCCATCGCCCGCCTGCCGGAACTCGAAGCGCTCCTGGCGGAGGCCTGCCGCATCGCCGTCACCCACGCGTCCCTGCCGCTGGCGGCAGTGGCGCGCCCCGGCGAGACCGGTCCGTGCCTGGCGGCTTCGGCCGGCCCGGAGGTCGAGGCGTTCGCGTCGCAGCTGTTGTCGGCGCCGGCCCCCGGTGATGTTTTCGCCTTTCCTCGCGGCGACGGAGCTCAGCCTGGCATCATCGTGGTGAACGACGTGGAAGCGGCGCCGGTGGGCGCCGGCACGCGGCTCGCCTGCCTGCGGCGCGGCGTGCGGGCCTTCGCCAGCTTTCCGCTCGGCAGCGCGCCCATCCCCGAGGCCCGCTTCGCAGTGTTCTCCCGCGAGACGGGCTACTTCGAAGGGGACACTCTGGACCTGTTGTCGGACATGGCGCGCGACCTCACGCTGGCCATGGACAGGGCGACGGAGCGCGGCGCGCGCGAGCGTGCGGAGGCCCGCTTCCGCGAGGTGGCGCGGCGCATGACCGCGTTGATCGACGCGGCGCCGGTGCCTGTGTTCGGACTGGATGCCGAGGGTCGGGTGCTCGACGTCTGGAATCCCGCCGCCGAGCGGGTTTTCGGCTGGCGCCGGGACGAGGTCCTTGGCCGCCGCCTGCCGATCGTGCTGGAGGATGACGCGCACCACGCGGAATTCGACGCGATGCAGCGCCAGGTGCTCGGCGGCGACGAACTTCTCGGGCTGGAGGCCCGGTGCCGGCGACGCGATGGCTCGGTCGGGCACGTGAGCGTCTCGGCCTCACGCATTACCATGGCCGACGGCGACTTCGGCGTCATGGTGGTTGCCGAGGACATCACCGCGCGGCATCAAGCCGCGGAGGCCTTGCGAATCGCGCGCGACGAGCTCGAGAAGCATGTCGCGGAGCGCACTGCCGAGCTGGCCGCCGCACGTGATCGTGCCGAGGAAGCCGACCGGATCAAGACCGAGTTCCTTGCGAATATCTCGCACGAGCTGCGCACGCCGCTCAACTCGATCATCGGCTTCAGCAGCCTGCTGTTGTCGGGCGCGCCCGGCGCGGTCAACGATGAGCAGGAAAAGCAGCTCACGATCGTGCGGCGTGCGGGTGAGCGGCTGCTGGCGCTGATCGAGGATATCCTCGACATCTCCCGGTTGCAGGCCTCGGATACCCGCTTGCCCTGCGAGCCGACGCCGCTGCGCGACATGTTGCTGCGGGCGGCGGACACCATGCGCCCCCAGGCCATCGCCAAGGGCCTGGCCATTCACACCGAGATCGAATATTGCGCGGCGCTGGCGGAGCGGCGCCGGCTCGAGCAGGTCGTCAACAACCTGGTCAGCAACGCAGTCAAGTACACTGATCACGGCGAGGTGATCGTCCGCTGCCGGCGCACCGACGGCCAGGTGGAAATTGCCGTCGAGGACACCGGGCGGGGCATTCCCGCGGCAGAGCTGGAGCGCCTGTTCGTGCCATTTGCGCAGCTCGGAGGCGGCGAAGCGGGGCGGCCGGGCGCCGGGCTCGGGCTGGCGATCTCGCGGCGCCTCGTCGAGGCCATGGGCGGCAGTATCTCGGTCGACAGTGAGCCGGGACGCGGCAGCGTGTTCATCGTGCGGCTCGATGCCGCCTGACGGAGGGCCCCGGCGAATGCTGGAGCAATACGATCAAGCTACGGAGCGCTACGCACTGGTCAGCGCGTTGCTGTCCCTGCACGAGGAAGCGGCGACGCTTGACGAGCAGGGTGTCGGCCAGCGGGCCGTGGAGCTGGCCGAGCAGCTGACCGAGAGTCGCTCGGCCTACCTGCACGTCGTCGAGAAGGGCGTCGACATCCGCCTCGCCTGCTGGTCGGCGCGGACCCTGCTGACTTGCGCCATCGAGTCGGAGTCGCACTATTCCCTCGATCGTGCCGGCATCTGGGCGGATTGCGTGCGCGAAGGGCGCCCGGTCGTACACAACGACCTTGCCCGGGAGCACTATCGGCGCGGCCTGCCCGAGGGGCATTCGCCGCTGGCCAGGCACCTCGCGGTGCCGGTGCTCGAGAAGGGCAGCCCGGTAATGGTGCTCGGCGTCGGCAACAAGCGCAGCCCGTACACCGACGAGGACGTTGACCGGGTCCGCCTGCTGGCCGAGAGCGCCTGGGGGCTGTTGCGGCGCAAGGCGCACGAGCAGCGCGAAGCCCGCCACAGGGAATTCCTCGAGGCGAACATGCGCGGCACCATCGACGTGGTGAACACCATCGTCGAGATGCGCGATCCCTACACTGCAGGACACGAACGGCGGGTGGCGCACCTCGCGTGCGCGATCGCCGTGGACCTTGGCCTGGACGAGGAGACCCGGGACCGCATCGGGCTGGCGGCCCAGGTGCACGATGTCGGCAAGCTCGCGGTGCCGCACGAGGTGCTGACCAAGCCAGGCCGCCTGACCCCGATGGAAATGGAAGTCGTCAAGAGCCACAGTCGGCAGGGTTACGAAATCCTGCGCCGGAGCCATTTTTCCTGGCCGCTCGCCGACATCGTCCTGCAACACCACGAGCGCTACGACGGCAGCGGTTACCCCGACGGCCGCCGGGGCGAGGAGATCCTGCTCGAGGCCCGCATCATTGGCGTAGCCGACGTCGTCGAGGCGATGTCCAGCCCGCGTCCGCATCGTCCGCGCCGGCCGATCGAAAGCGCGCTGGCCGAGATCGAGGCGGGGGCCGGGACCCGCTATGACCCGCGCGTCGCCGCAGCCTGCCTGGCGTTGTTCCGCGCGAAGGGCTACACGCTGCCCGGCGCCTGAGCCGGCGCTGTCGGCCGCTCCTTGGCTGTCATCAAGAGCTTGTAGAGCGCCGGGATCACGACCAGCGTCAGCAGCGTTGAGGCGACCAACCCGGAGATGATCGCCCATGCCAGCGGCGGCCAAAGGGTGGAGCGGGTCAGTGTCAGCGGCAACAGGCCGGCCACCGTGGTCGCGGTCGTCATCAGGATCGGCCGGGTACGCCGCGCGACCGCCGCCACGATCGCCGCTGCGGCGTCCATGCCGTCCGTTTCCAGCCGCCGGATCAGGTCGATCAGCACGATGGCGTTATTGACGACAATACCCACCAGCGCGACCACGCCGAGAATGGCGGTGAAGCTGAAGGGCTGTTGCGCCAGCAACAGGCCGGGTGTGACGCCCACCACGGCCAGCGGCACGGTGACCAGCACGATGCCGAGCAGGCGGAAGGAATTGAACTGGTAGAGCAGGAACACGAGCAGCAGCAGGACGCCGATGGGCAGCATCTGGAACAACGCAGAGTTGGCCTCGCCCGCTTCTGCCGCGGCGCCGCCGTAGACCAGCCGCACACCGGGCGGGAGTTCCAGCTTGTCGATGCGTGGCGCGAGGGCCGACAGCACCTGGTCGTAGGTGTAACCGTCCGCGGTTTCTGCGAGCACCTGGGTCATGCGCTGCATGTCCCAGTGCCGGATGACCGCCGGTTGCCACTCGGCGCGGATGTTCACCACGTGGCCGAGCGGCACGCTGCCGCCGCCGGGCAGGGCCAGCGGCAGTCCCTCGAGTGCCTCGACCGGGAAGGCGCGGCCCTCGGGAGATCGCAGCAACATGGGCAGCGGTTCGCGTCGCGCGCGCCAGGTGGAGAATTCCTTGCCGAGGCTTACGGCCGACAGCAGCGTGGCCACGTCGGAGCGCGCCAGCCCGAGTCGCGCCGCCGCCGCGTCGTCGATGTCCAGCGACAAGGTCGCGAGGCCGGTGCCGAGGCTGTGCCGCACGTCCACCGCGCCGGGGGTGTCGCGCAGCAGCTTCATGACCTGCTCAGCCACCGCGACGAGTTGCGCGGGATCTTCCGAGAACACCCGGATCTCAAGCGGCGCATCCAGCGGCGGGCCCTGGCCCAGGCGGGCGGCGACTACGTGAGCGTCCGGCAGGATCTCGCCGGCACGCTGGCGCACCCAGTGCATCAGCGCCGGCAGGTCGCGATCCCGCTCTGCGACGACCACGATGCGCCCCAGGTGCGGCGTGCGCGGAATCTTGATCAGGTTGTAATAGAAGCGCGGGCCGCTGAAGCCGGCGAACACGTGCACGTCGGTGACGGTGGGCAGCCCGGCTATCTCACCCGCGATCGCATTGGTTTGCAGGGCGGTGTGCTGCAGCTCCGTGCCTTCCGAGAAGCGCAGGTCCACGACCAGCTGGTTGCGGTCGGTGCTCGGGAAGAAATCGCGCGGCAGCAGGCCAGAGAGCAATACCCCGACCGCCACCAGCGCCGCGGCGACGGCCACCACTGACCACGGCCGCGCCACGGCGATGGATCCGAGGCGCTCGCCAAGCCGTGCGGTGCGATCGGCGGCGGCCGTCGCCTTCGGGCGCAGCGCCAGGGTCGCCATCACCGGCGTGGCGAATACCGCGTACACGTAGCTCACCGCGAGCGTCAGCATGACGAGAATGGGAATGCCCCGCGTGAAGTCGCCGGTGTCCCCGGAGGCGAGCAGCAGCGGCGTGAATGCGGCCAGCGTGGTGCCGGTGGCCGCCGCCAGCGGCCCGGCCAGCTCGCGTACCGACAGCACCGCGGCTTCGCGCGGCGCGCGCCCCTGGTCCAGGTGCCACTGGATGTTCTCCACCATCACGATGGCGTTGTCTACCAGCATGCCGAGGGCGATGACCAGCCCGGCGACGGCCATCTGGTGCAGGACCCCGCCGCCCATCGCGTAGATCGCCAGGGATGAGAGCGTGACCAGCGGCAACACGGCGGCAACAGTCAGCCCCAGGCGCAGTCCCATGAACGCCAGCAGCACCAGCATGACTACCGCAACGCCCGTCAGCAGCGAGCGAGCCAGTTCGGCAAGCCGGTCCTCGACCCACTGCGGCTGGTAGAACATTTCGTGGATCTCGAGCGGCGCGTAGTCGGGCCGCAACTCGTCCACCAGCGCCCGCAGTTGCGCCCCGAAGCGCACCGAGTTCAGGCGGTTCTCCGGAATCACGATCCCCAGGCCGACCGCCGCCCGACCGTTGAACCACATGCGCTCGGTCGGCGGGTCGGCGGGCGCGAGCCGCAGGCTGGCGATTTCCCGCAACGGCAACAGTGCGCCGGAGGGCAGGCGGATCGGTGTTTCGCCGAGTTCTTCGAGGTCGCGGAACTCGGTTTGCGGCCGCAACGCCAGCGAGCGTCCATTGCGCGTCATCGATCCCCCCGGCATGGTGACGTTGCGCGCCGCGAGCTGCGCGGCGATGCTGGCGGCGTCGATCTCGAGGTTCGCCCCCACCGAGGGATCGAGCCCGATGACCAGCTGTTCCACCGGGTCGGCCAACAGCTCCACGCGTGCGATGTCGTCCATGCGGAACAGGTCGCGGCGCAGTGCGCGGGCGGCATCATTGAGCACCAGCAGGTCGTCCGAGCCGGTGACGGCCAGCACGATGCCCTCGCTGTCCATCATGCGGTCCAGTACTTCCGGTTGGCCGGTGCCGTCGGGAAACTTGCGCTCCGCACGCGCCACGGCGACACGGATGCGCTCCCAAACCGCGTCGGTGTCGTAGACGTGCTGGTGCATGCCGATGATCAGCTGGGCAAAGCCGAGGCGCGTCGTGCCGCGCAATTCGTTGACTTCCTCGATCTGGCCGATTTCCTCCTCCAGCGGATTGAGGATGAGTCGCTCGACCTGGGCCGCGTCGGCGCCCGGCCAGCTCACCAGCACCTGGCCGTAGCGATAGGGGAAGAACGGGTCCTCCTGGCGGTTCATCTCCAGCCAGGCGAACAGGCCGATCAGCGACAGGGTCGCCACGGCGGCCAGGATGAGCCGCCGCCGTTCCAGGCTGGCGAGAATGGCGTTCAGGGCAGGACCCTCACCGCCTCGCCGTCGAGCAGCTGCTGGTGCCCCGCAATCACCACCCGCTCGCCGGCGGCGAGTTCGCCCCGCACGATGACGCGCTCACCGACCAGGCGGCCCACCTGGACCGGCACCAATTCGGCGCGGTCGTTCACGATCCGGAACAGCCTGGTTTGGCCGGTGCCGGGGTCGACCACCGCGCCCAGCGGGACCGTCAGGCCCGGGTCCTCGGCGAGCGTGATTGCGGCATGCACCGAGATGCCGGGCTCCCAGCCTTCGGTCGCGGGCAGGGCAATCACGGCCGGGGCGGGACGTCCGCCACGCGCCACGCCGACCTCGCGAACGCGTCCCTGGATGCGGCGGCCCGTGCCGACAGCGCGTATCTCCACCACCGTCCCGGGCGCCAGGCTGCGCGCAAGTCCCTCGGGCATCTGCACCTCCAGCTCCAGGCCGTCCTCGCCGGCGAGCACGAGCACCGGCTGGCCGGGCTGCACGTAATCGCCGGGCTCCACCAGCAGGTCGCCGACCGTGGCTTCGAACGGCGCGCGCAGCACGGCTTCGGCGAGCTGGTCGCGTGCCTGGGCGACGGCGGCGAGCGCCTGGGCGCGCGCCTGGCGGGTGGCATTGCGCTCGGCCAGCGTGCGATCGAGAAGCTCCTCGGAGGCCAGGCCGCGGGCATGCAGCTCCTGCGCGCGCGCGTGATCGGCGTCCAGCTGTATCAGGCGCTCGTCGAGTTCGCGCACGCGCGCCTCGGCGGACGCCACCGCCGGCCCCAGCGATGGATTTTGCAGGCTCGCGAGCCGCTGGCCGGCGACGACGCGATCGCCGCGCGCCACGAAACGCTCGGCCAGGTGGCCGGGGTGCAGGAACGCTGGCTCGGCACGCTGCGCGGCACGCAGGACGCCCGGCAGGCGCAGTTCGCGCAAAGGGGCCGACAGGCCGACTTCGGCCACGCGCACCGGCGTGATGTGCTCGGCGTCCGTCGGCGGCGGGGCGGGACCGCGCGGCGCGTCGCAGGCGGCGAGCGACATTGCGCCGAGGGCCGCGAGAGCGATGAGCTTGTTACGATGCATGACGTGACCTGTCAGGGGCGAGGCAACAGCCCCTCCATGAAAATCTTGAGGAAGTCGTCGAGGTATTCCTGGTCGCCGCCGACACCGGGCCATTGCGAATGGTGGGCGCGGGCGGAGAACCATTGCGTACAGGCGTTGACGAACATGGTCACCACGTGGGCCGGGTTCACGTCCGGGCGCAGCAGTCCGCGGGCCTGCGCCTGGCGGATGCGCTCGGCGCCGAGTTGCACGAGTTCCGCATCCAGCCGGCCGCAGCTCGGGTCGTTGTCCAGGTGGGTCCAGGCAAACAGGCGTACCACACCGGGGTTGTCGCGCAGAAACCGGAAGTAGTTGGCGATGCCGCGGCGCAGCAACTCTGCGTCCGGCTCGGAGGCCTCGCGCAGCTCGGCTGCCTGGTTCTCGGCGTAGGCCGCAATGGCGCGTTCCTTGACCAGTTCCCAGAGCGCTTCCTTGCTGCCGAAGTGATGGTGGATGAGGCTCTTGGTCACGCCCGAGCGGTTCGCGATCTCGCGCATGCTGACCGCGGCAAAGCCCTTGGCCACGAACAACGCATGGGCCGCCGCGAGGATCCGTTCGCGGGTGAGGTCCGGGTCACGGGTCGTGGGGTTGCTGCTCATGGCCGCCAATCTACAATTAACTGGCCGACCGGTCAATACAGGTCAGGGACGCCTGAACGGGGCATCGAGGCGGGCGGCACCGGCTTCGCTATGCTAGGCGCCCGGCAGTTCCGCCGGAGGGAGTGGGGTTCAATGGAAGGGCTGGTCGCGGGCGTGTTCGTCGCCGTTTACGCCGGCATGCTGCTGGGCCGGGTCCCCAGCCTGCAGCTCGACCGTACCGGCGTGGCATTGCTCGGTGCGATCGTGCTGGTCGCGGCCGAGGCCGTGTCGCTGGATGCGGCGGTCGCGGCGATCGACGGGCCGACCATGGCGCTGCTGTTCGGCTTCATGGTGTTGTCAGCGCAATTGCGACAGAGCGGCTTCTTTGCGCGGGTGACCTGGTGGCTGGCGAGTCGCGACACCGGCCCGGCGCTGCTGCTCGGCGCACTGGTGTTCGGCGCCGGCGCGCTGTCCGCGGTGTTCTCCAACGACATCGTCTGCCTGGCGGCCACGCCGGTATTGCTGGAGGCCTGCCGCCGGCGCGGGCTCGATCCCGTGCCGTACCTGGTGGGACTCGCCTGCGCGGCAAACGTAGGGTCCGCCGCGACCCTGGTCGGCAATCCGCAGAACATGTTGATCGGCGAGGCGCTGGGGCTGGAGTTCGCCTGGTACACGCTGTATGCCTTGCCGCCGGTCGTGGGCGGCCTGGCGCTGACCTGGGGTGTGATTGCACTTCTGACGCGCGGCCGGTGGCGGCAGGGCGAGCCCGGCGTTCCGGCGACACCGCCCGAGGTGGACGGCTGGCAAACGGGCAAGGGCCTCGTGGTGGCCGCGGCGCTGC
>DAOMOU010000061.1:0-6035 GCA_035444525.1 Gammaproteobacteria bacterium
GCGCGCCGATGGTCGCCAAAGCCGGCGCAATGACGCGCGCCGTGATCAGCCGGTCGCCAGGCTGGGGTCCTGGCGCGCTGGTCTCGACCGATTCGGCCGCATCCTCGGGCGTCACCGAGATCAGCGCGGCATGGTACAGCGGCCGCAGCGCGCTGGCGTGCACCGAGAGGCGCTCCTCAGTCAGGTGGCCGGGTCCCTCGGTGTGGGTGCCGTTGCAATGGGGCACCAGCGTGACGGCCTCGCAGTTGCAGCTGCCGCCCCGACGCGTGTCGCCGATGAAGCCGCCGCCGGCCAGCGGCTCCGCGCGCGCCGCCGGGGCCCCGAAATGTGCCGGCTGCGGGCCGTGGACGTCCAGCGGGATGGCGATCGAAGTGCCCCTGGCGGCGTCCACGGTGTAGCGCTGCCCGGAACGTTCCAGCACCAGTCCCGCAGCCTGGCCGGTTTCGATCATCGTCTGAACCGCTCCGCGCCGAGCCCCAGCCACTCCAGCGCTGTGCCGCCCAGGAGCCGCTCGCGGGTGGCCGGCGACAGATCGTCCATTCGCTCGATCAAGGCGCCCGGCACGGTTTCGCCGAGCGGGAAGGGGTAATCGCTGCCGAGTGCGATGCGCTCCGCGCCCATCAGCTTGAGCATGAAGCGCAGCATGTCGGGATCGTGCACCAGCGCGTCGACGTAGAAGCGCCCGACGTAGTCGCGCGGGTTCTTGTCGTTGTCCACCGCGACCAGGTCGGGCCGGACGCGAAAGCCGTGCTCGATGCGCCCGAGCGTCGCGGGGAAGGCACCGCCGCCGTGCGCGAACAGCACGCGCAGCCCGGGCAGGCGCTC
Organism: Gammaproteobacteria bacterium; assembly: GCA_035444525.1. Classification (GTDB taxonomy): domain Bacteria; phylum Pseudomonadota; class Gammaproteobacteria; order Steroidobacterales; family XN24; genus XN24. The sequence goes on from DAOMOU010000061.1 coordinate 826, forward strand.
GAACACCCCGCCGAAGATCATCGAGCAGATGGACAGCGAGGTCTCCGCCGGCATGCCCACCAGCCAGGGCAGCCAGTACTTGGCCATGCGGTCGCGGCCGAGCATTTCCCAGGGATGCACGAATACGGCCGCGCCGAGATCCCGCGCCGCCTCGAATATCGGGAACAGGTCCGGGTGGTCGAGGTTCATGCCGTTGACGTGCGAGCCGATCTCGATGCCGGCGAGACCGAGCTCGCGCACGCAGCGCTCCAGCTCCCGCACCGCGAGGTCGGGCGCCTGCATCGGCACCGTGCCGAGGCCGACGAAGCGGTCGGGCGCGCCGGCGGCCACGCCGGCGATGTGCTCGTTGAGCAGCTTCGAGAGGTCGAGGGCGTCGGCCGGCTTCGCCCAGTAACTGAACATGATCGGGACCGTCGACAGCACCTGGACATGGACGCCGTGGCCGTCACACTCGGCGAGCCGCCGCGCCGGGTCCCAGCAATTCGACTTGATCTCGCGGAAGAACTTGCCGTCCTTCATGAGGTGGGCACAGCCCGGGCCCTGCTCGGCGAGCTGCACCCAGCCGCCGTAGCCATAACGCGCCTCGAGGTCCGGCCATCCCGGCGGCAGGACGTGCGTATGGACGTCGATCTTCAGCGGTGGAGCGTCGCTCATGTCGGCAGGCTAGCGCGGCGGCATTTGATGGCCACAGGCGTCGCAGCGCAGGTGGGCGGGGTTGCCGTAGAAGCGATCGAAGATCGGCGGCAGCTGCGCCACGATGTCGCTGACGTGCAGGTATTCCTCATAGAGCTTGTGGCCACACTGTTCGCAGAACCACATGAAGCCGTCCCGCTCGTCCGGACGGCGCCGGCGCTCGACGACGATGCCGACGGTGTTTGCGAAGCGCTGTGGCGAATGCGGCACTTCCGGAGGCAGCAGCAGCATCTCGCCCGCGCGGATCGGCAGGTCGACCACCCGGCCGTGCTGCACGGTCTTGAGCAGCATGTCGCCCTCGAGCTGGTAGAACAGCTCCTCGCCCGGGTCCCAGTGATAGTCGGTGCGACTGTTCGGGCCGCCGACCACCATGACGATGAACTCGGCTTCCTCGAACACTACCTGGTTGCACACCGGCGGCTTGAGCCGGTCGCGGTGATCATCCAGCCATTGGCGGAAGTTGAAGGCACGCAGGGGCTTCATGTCAGTCCTCCACGGTCGCGATGCACTTGAGCTCGATGGCGATCGGCGTCGGCAGGCGCGTCACCTCCACCGTCGTGCGGCAGGGCGGATCATCCGGGAAATGCTCGGCCCAGAGGCGATTGAAGGTCGCGAAATCGCGCTGCATGTCGGTGAGAAAGACCGTCACGTCCAGCAGCCGCTCCCAGCTCGATCCGGCCGCCGCCAGCACGCTGCGCACGTTGGCGAACACGGCCCGGCACTGGATCTCGATGTCGTGGTCGACGACCCGGCCCGCGGCGTCGAGCGTCACGCCCGGAATCGGTCCCCCGCCCGGCGGGCGCGGTCCCAGCCCGGACAGGAAAAGCAGTCCGCCGGCGCGTCGGGCGTGGGGATAGTGGCCGACCGGTGGCGGCGCGGTGCTGGTCGTGGTGCTGCCGCTCATGTCAGTCGTAGCTCACGCAGACGTTCTTGGGTTCGGTGAAGAAGCGCATGGCCTCGAAGCCGCCCTCGCGGCCGATGCCGGATTGCTTGGTGCCCCCCAGCGGCGTGCGCAGGTCGCGCAGCATCCAGCAGTTGACCCACACGACGCCGGCCTCGATGTTCGCCGCCACGCGGTGGCAGCGGCCGATGTCGCGGCTCCAGATGGACGCCGCGAGGCCGTAGGGCACGCAATTGGCCAGCTCGACCGCCTGTGCCTCGGTGTCGAAGGGCAGCAGCGTGGCGACTGGGCCGAAGATCTCTTCCTGGTTGGTGCGACAATCCGGCGGCAGCTGTTCGAACAATGTGGGCGCGACGAACCAGCCATCGCGGCAGCGCTCGCCCGCCGGAACGACGGCCTCGCCACCGCACAGCAGCCGGCCCCCAGCGGCCCGCGCCAGGGCGATGTGCTCGAGCACCTTGCGCTGATGATCCGCGGATACCAGCGCGCCCTGGTCGGTGTCGGCCTCCAGCGGATCGCCGACCTTCAGCCGGCCGACGCGCGCCACGAGGGCATCGCGGAAGCGCTCGTAGAGCGGGGCTTCCACCAGGATGCGCGAGCCGCACATGCAGACCTGTCCCTGGTTGGTGAAGGCGGCGCGCGCGACGCCTTCGACGGTGCGCTCGAAGTCGCAGTCGGCGAACACGATGCTCGGATTCTTGCCGCCCAGCTCCAGCGAAAGCTTTCTGAAGGTGGGCGCGACGGCTTGTGCGATCAGTTGGCCGGTGCGCGTACCGCCGGTGAACGAGATGGCTCGTACCGCCGGATGCTCGGTCAGCAGCCGGCCGATGCCGGGACCGCGGCCGTGCAGGATGTTCAGCACGCCCGGGGGCAGCCCGGCCTCGATGCACAGCTCGGCAAACAGGCCGGCGGACACCGGCGTCAGCTCCGACGGCTTGGCGATGACGCAGTTGCCCGCCGCCAGCGCCGGTGCCACCTTCCAGCTCAGCAGGTAGAGCGGCAGGTTCCAGGGCGAGATGCAGCCGACGACCCCGAGCGGGGAGCGCAGCGTGTAATTGATGGCGGCCGCGCCCATGGCATGCGACTCGCTGGCGAACTGGGTCGCCGCCGCTGCAAAGAATCGCAGGTTGGCCGCCACCCGCGGGATGTCGAGCTTGCGCGCCAGTGCCAGCGGCTTGCCGGTGTCGGCGGATTCGGCGCCCGCCAGCTGTTCGGCGCGCGCCTCCACCAGGTTCGCCAGGGTGTGCAGCCAGCTCGCGCGCGCCTCGGCTCCGGCGGTGCACCAGTCGGCCTGGGCCTGCTGCGCAGCGGCCACAGCCTGCTCGAGGTCGTTGGCATCGCTGTCCGCGACGCGCCCGCAGGATTGCCCGGTGGCGGGCTCGTAGAGGTCGATCCAGGCATCGCCCGCCGGCGCCTGCAGGCGGCCGTCGATGTAGTTGTTGACTTCGACGCGCCGGCTCACAGGCTCGCCATGCGCCCGCCGTCCACCGGCACGTTGATGCCGTTGACGTAGGCCGCCTGCGGCGACGCCAGGAAGCCGACCGCCCAGGCGATTTCCTCCGGGCGTGCGAAGCGGCCGGCAGGCACCTGTGCCAGTGCCGCGCGCTCGATTTCCTCGACACTGCCACCCGACTTGTCGGCGCGCTGCCGGAACAGGTAATCGAGCCGTTCGGTGCTGGTGAAGCCCGGCAGAATGTTGTTGACGGTGATGCCGTGCGGGGCGAGCTCGCGGGAGAGGGTCTTCGCCCAGCTGGCCACCGCCGCGCGGATGGTGTTGGAGACGCCGAGGCCGGGGATGGGCTCCTTCACGGAGGTCGAGGTGATGTTGATGATCCGCCCATAGCCGGCCTTCTTCATCCCCGGCACCAGCGCCTGGGCGGCGATCTGCGCCGTGACGAGATGCTGGCGGAAGGCCTGCACGAAATCATCGGGCCTGGCGTCGAAGGCCGTGCCCGCCGCCGGCCCGCCGGTGTTGTTGATCAGCACGTGCACCGGGCCCTCGGTCGCGATCTCTGCGAATGCCGCCTCGACGTCCGCCGTATTCGCCACGTCGAGCGGCCGGACAAGGTGCCGCGCCGCGCCGCCCGGCAGCTTGTCCGCAACCCCGCGGAGCGCGTCGACGTCGCGTGCCACCAGGGTCAGCTGCGCTCCCATGTCCGCCAGCACGCCGGCGATGGCGCGCCCGATGCCCCTGCTGGCGCCGCACACCACGGCGCGGCGGCCCTCGAGACTCAGTTTCATGCTGCAACCTCCTGCTGTGCCTGCTGATTCTAACCGGACTTGCGCGTGTCGGAGCGACGCTTCGGATGCCAGCCCGGCGCGCAATCGACGCAACGGGTGGACAGGTCGCCGAGATTCAACGCCGTCAGGCTTCCCCCGTAGACGCAGCCGGTGTCGATGGCGAACGCGCCCTCGAACACGCCGCCATGGAGCAACGACCAGTGGCCGAAGACGATCCGCATCCCCGCGCTGCGTCTGGCGGGGTAGCGGAACCAGGGAATCAGGTCGGATCGGGCGCTCTCGGCCGGCCCCTTCGAGCCGAAGTCGAGGCTGCCGTCGGGACGCAGGAAACGCAACCGCGTAAAGGCGTTAACGATGAAGCGCCATCGCTCGACACCGCACAATTCCGGCGACCAGCGGTTCGGAAGGTTGCCGTACATCTCCTCGAGAAAAGCGACGAAGTCGTCACCCGCCAGCACCGACCGGAGTTCAGCGGCGGCCGCGACGGCGTCCGCCAGGTCCCACTGCGGCGGCAGGCCCGCGTGCACCATGGTGAAGTCCACCGCCGGATCGTGATGCAGCAGCGGCCGGTGGCGCAGCCAGTGCAGTAGCTCATCGCGATCCGGCGCGACCAGGATCTCGCCGAGCGTGTCGTTGCGCCTGGTCTTGCGGTTGCCCGTGCAGGCGGCGACGAGCAGGTGCAGGTCATGGTTGCCCAGCACCACGACGGCCAGCTCGCCGAGCGAGCGCACGAAGCGCAGCGTCTCCAGCGAGGCGGGGCCGCGGTTGACCAGGTCGCCGGTGAACCACAGCCGGTCGCGCGCGGGATCGAAGGCGATGCGATCCAGCAGCCGTTGCAGCGGATCGAGACAACCCTGCAGATCACCGATGGCGTAAACCGCCATCAGTGAAGTGCGCCCGGCCTGGCAAGGGTGAACGGGGCGATCGGTGCCTCGAAGCGGTGCCCGGTCTCGTCGACCATGTGGTAGGCGCCGCGCATCGAGCCGACCGGCGTGGGGATGATGGCCCCGCTGGAGTAGCGGAATCCCTCGCCGGGGCGGATCAGCGGCTGTTCGCCGACCACCCCCTCGCCGCGCACTTCCTGCACACCGCCGTCCGCGTCGGTGATGATCCAGTGCCGGGAAAGAAGGCGGGCGGCGATCGGTCCGTCATTCGAGATCGTGATGCTGTAGGCGAAGGCGTAGCGGCCCTCGCCGGGATCGGATTGGTGATCCAGGTACGCGGTTTCCACCTCGATCCGGATCGAAGGATCAGTCATGGGGCGCTCCGTGACAGGGCGTCTCGTGTACTCCAGATTCTACACGAGCACGGCGGCCTATCCGGAGAGGCGCACCGCCAGCACGTCGCACGGCGCGGCATGCAGCACCGCGTCCTC
>DAOMOU010000061.1:6135-10171 GCA_035444525.1 Gammaproteobacteria bacterium
TGCATGAGCCGTAGCTGGGCGCCGGTCACGCCGGCAACGGCCTTGGCACGGGAGAGCACCAGGTCGCTGTGCTCATCGAGATCGACGGCTGCAATGATCCGCTGGTAGTCCATATGCGCGCTCCCCTGGATGCTCCTGCCCTGAGTATAGATGGCGACGGAATTGGGGACACTCCCCAATTGCCGCTAGGAAATCGGGGACTGTCCCCAATTCCGGGCGGCGACCGTTGCAAGGCGTCCGAAGGCTGCGGCGGGCAGCGTCTCCGCGCGCGCGCCCGGGTCGCAGTCCGCTGCGCGGATGTCGGCCTCATCGAGCAGGCGGGCGAGGGCGTTGCGCAGCGTCTTGCGGCGCTGGCCGAAGGCCCGGCGCACGACCTCGGCGAACAACTTCGCATCCGGCACCGGGAAAGGGGGCGCGGTCCACGGCTCGAGCCGCACCACGGACGACCAGACCTTCGGCGGCGGGCGAAACGCACCCGGGCCGATCTCGAACAGCGCTTCCACGCGGCAGGCCGCCGCCAGCATCACGCTCAGGCGGCCGTAGGTTTTCGAGCCCGGTGGCGCCGCCATGCGCTCGACGACCTCCCGCTGGAGCATGAAATGCATGTCACGAATCACGCCGGCCTGCTCGATGAAGCGGAACAGCAGGGGGGTGGAGACGTTGTAGGGCAGGTTGCCCACCAGCCGCAGGCGCTCACCGGGCGCGGCGAACCGGGCGAGCGACACCTTGAGCGCGTCGCCCTGCACGACGGTCAGCGTTGCACCCGCCTCCGGCCGCGCCGCGAGCCGCGCCGCGAGGTCGCGATCCAGCTCAATGACCGTCAGCCGGGCGCCGCGCGCCAGCAGGGGCAGGGTGAGCGCGCCTTCCCCTGGGCCGATCTCCACCAGCTGGTCGCCCGGCGCCGGGTTGACGGCCTCGATGATGCGCTCGATGACCCGTGGATCATGCAGGAAGTGCTGGCCGAAGCGCTTGCGCGGCTGGTGGCTCATCGCGGCGCGCTGTGCCGGCCGGCGATCTCGACGGCCAGCTCCAGCGCGGCGACGAGGCTGCCCGGATCCGCGCGCCCCGTGCCGGCGATGTCCAGCGCCGTGCCGTGGTCGACCGAGGTGCGCAGCAACGGCAGCCCCAGCGTGATGTTGACGGCGCGCCCGAACCCGACGTACTTGAGCACGGGCAGGCCCTGGTCGTGGTACATGGCCAGCACGGCGTCGGCGCGGGCCAGCCGGTCGGGCGTGAACAGGGTGTCGGCCGGCAGCGGCCCCTCGAGCAGCAGTCCCTCGCCGCGCAGCGTGTCCAGCACCGGGCCGATCACCCGGATCTCCTCGTCGCCGAGGTGTCCGCCCTCGCCGGCGTGCGGGTTCAGGCCGGCGACGAGGATACGCGGCACGGCGATACCGAAGCGATTCCTGAGCTCACCGTGGAGAATGCGCAGCACCGCCGTCAACGAATCCCGCTCGATTGCAGCCGGCACGCGCGACAAGGGCAGGTGCGTCGTGGCCAGGGCGACGCGCAGCGACCCGGCCAGCAGCATCATCACCGGGCGTCCGCCGGACAGTTCCGCGAGAAACTCGGTGTGGCCGGAGAACGGGTGACCCGCGTCGTTGATCACGGCCTTGTGGACTGGCGCCGTGACCATGCCGTCGAATTCGCCGGCCAGGCACCCTTGTGCCGCGCGACGCAGCATCGCGAGCACCGCGTCGGCGTTGCGCGGGTCGGGACGGCCCGGGGTCGCGGGCACCGCCAGCGGCACGTCGATGACCTGCAGCTCGCCGGCGCGGTGCGGCCCGGCATGGCTGACGGGCTTCAGCGCCACGGCCAGGTTCAGGCGCGAGGCCGTGTCCTGCAGATGCGCCAGGGGGCCGACTGCCACCAGGCGCGCCGGCCACGGTCGGGCGGCGACCGCCAGGCAGAGCTCGGGGCCGATGCCCGCGGGCTCGCCGGTGGTCAATGCAATGGCCGGCGACGCGGTCATCGGGCGCGGCGGGGCTCAGCCGCCGAGGATCTCGACCCAGGCCTCATCCCGCAGCCGCCGCAGCCAGAGCTCGGTTTCCTGCTCCAGCTTGCTGGCCCGGATGGCCTGCACCGCCTGCATGCGCCTGACTTCCGTAGTCGTGTCGCGCTCCTGGCGGTCCTCCAGCAGGATGATGTGCCAGCCGAACATCGTGCGGATCGGCTCGCTGATCTCGCCGGGACTCAGGCGCTCCAGGGCGGCGTCGAATTCCGGTACGAAGGTGCCGGGGGGGTTCCAGCCCAGGTCGCCGCCGCGCGCTGCCGAGGAGGCGTCGCCGGACTCGAGCATGGCGATGTCGGCGAAGGACTCACCGGCGGCGACGCGCTCGCGGATCGCCTCGAGACGGCCGCGCACGGTCTCGTCGTCGAGAATTTCATTGGGCGTGATGAGGATGTGCCGCGCGCGTGTCTGCAGCTGCACGATCTTTTCCTCGCCGCCGCGGGTCTCGTTGACGCGGAAAATGTGAAAACCGCTGCTGCTGCGAACCGGCTGGCTGATCTCGCCGGCGGCGAGCGACTGGATCACGGCCGCAAACTGCTGCGGCAGCTGCGAGCCCCGCCGCCAGCCGAGGCGACCGCCGCTCAGTGCCTGCTGGCCACCCGATTCGGCGACCGCGATCGCGGCAAAATCAGCGCCGCCCACCAGTCGCGCATGAATCTCCGCGGCGCGCCGTTCTGCCGCATCGCGCTGCTCCGGCGTGGGGTCTTCCGGCAGCGCGATGAGAATCTGGGAGATGTCAAAGTCGACCAGGTTGCCGCGGTTGGCCTCCTGCTGCTCGAGCCAGCGCCGGACCTCGCGGTCCGATACCTGGATTCGCGCCATGACGTCGCGCTGGCGCAGGCCGTCGATGGTCATTTCGCGGCGCAGTTGCTCGCGAAAGGCCGTGTAGTCCACGCCGTCGGCCGCCAGCCGGTCGGGCAACTGGGACAAGGTGGTCCCGTTGCGCTGCGCAACCTGTTGCAGGGCGGCGTTCAGCTGCTGGTCGCCGACGCGGATACCGATCCGCTCGGCCCGCTGCATCTGTACCTGTTGGACGATGAGGCTCTCGAGAATCTGCTGCCGCAGGACCGCCTCCGGCGGCATGCGAGTGCCCTGGCTGCGCAACTGGTGCGTCACCAGTTCGACCTGGCGATCGAGTTCGGACTGCAGCACCACGCCGTCGTCGACCAGCGCTACGATTCGGTCCAGCAGCACCCCCGATTCGCTCAGCGGCTCGGCATGCAGCGCGCCGCGCGTGCCCGGAAGGGTACCGGCAAGCAGCAGTACGAACAGGGAAAAATATTTATAAATCAGTCGCATGGATGTTTATTCAGTCGTAAACGGAATAGCCAAGGATATCACTCTCGAAGCGTTGCCTCGCGCCGGTGCCGCCGAGACCCTTGAATTCCACCTGCAGCCGCAGGGCCGTGTCCGTGCTGCCGTCGCGGCCGCTGACCTGCTCCGAAGCCGAGAAGCGCAGCGCCCAACAGCAGGTCTCGTACTGGAGGCCGACGAGCTGGTCCACGGTCGTGTTGTCGCGCAGCGAGTACTCCAGGGCGCTGACGAGGCTCCAGCGCCGCGCCAGCGGCCAGCCGAAGGAAAACGCCACGTCCTCCAACAATTCAGGCCGATAGCGGTAGGAAAGGTTCACTACCTTGTTGGGCGCCGGCTGGTACTGGACCCGGTATTGCGCCAGCAGTGTCTGATCGGCGTTGTTGTCCCACTGGTAGATCAGATCGGCATTCCAGTTGTTGAACAACCCGAGCCCGAGCTCGAGGACGATGGGAGAGCTTGCGGCAAGGTTGGGAGACTCGCCGGGGAGCGTGACGACGGGATCCTCGAAATACCACGCTTTGCCGAGCGAAGCGGTCAGGAACTCCCGGCCGGAGGCCGATTCCAGCAGGCGGCTCGTCAGGCCGAAACTCAGCTGGTTGGTGTCGCCCAGCCGGTCGACACCCACATAGCGGTTGGCACGGAACAGCTGTACGTAGTTGAAATCGGGCCGTGCGCTGTCGAACAAGGGCAGCGCGTCCTGGTTGCGAAACG
>DAOMOU010000062.1:0-10030 GCA_035444525.1 Gammaproteobacteria bacterium
CTCTCGCCCGGCAAGGCCTTCCCGCTGGAGGCGGAAGCCCTGGCCCGCTTCGACGAGGACGGGCTCACGGCCGGCGCCACGCTTGGCGGCATCATCGAGCTGGCCGGGGACTCCACTGCCGTCACGATTCGCGACCTGGCGCTGGGCGTCGAACTCAGCGGTGCGGAGGTGCCCGGGGGCAGGCAGTCCGGACGGCTCGACGTGCCGAGCCTCAGCGCTGATCTCGATGCCCAGACGCTGGCGATCCCGGCGCTGACCCTCGAGGCTGCGGGGCTGCGTGCCGCGGCGGAGGTTGCCGGCACCGGCATCCTGGATGCGCCGGCCCTCAGCGGACGCTTCCAGCTGCAGCCGTTCTCGCCGCGTGCTCTGCTCCGGCAGCTCGGCGAGCCGGCGCCGGAGACCGCGGACCCGGCGGTGCTCGACCGGGCCTCGCTGGAGGCGGACTTTCGCGCCGGAGCCGGGCAGGTCGCGCTCGAGGGGCTGCGCCTGCAGCTCGATGACACAGCCCTGGCCGGCGCCGCCGCCATCGGTTTCGGCGAGGTCATGCGGATTCGCTCTGAATTGACGCTCGATGCCGTCGATCTTGACCGCTACCTGCCGCCGGAGGCCGAGCAAGCGGGCGAACAGGCGCCCGGCGAGGACGTCGAGCTGGCCTTCGACTGGCTCGAGAAGCTGGACCTCGACGCGTCCTTCAAGGCGGGCACGCTGAAGATCAACGGCCTGACGCTCACTAACCTCGAGGGCCGTGCCGTGGCCCGGGACGGCGTGCTGACGCTGCAGCCCTTCGGCGCAGCGCTCTACGGCGGCGAAGTCCGGGGGACGGCGCGTCTGGATGCACGCCGCACGCCGGCCACCTTCAGCCTGGAGCAGTCGCTGTCGGCGCTGCAGCTGCTGCCGTTCGTCAAGGACCTGGCCGGCTTCGAGAAGCTCACCGGGGTCGCGCAACTCGGCGCCAGGCTGAGCACTACCGCGAGCAGCACCGCGGACCTGATGTCCGGGCTCAACGGGGAGCTGACCTTCGACGTATCCGACGGCGCGCTCAAGGGCGTGAACCTCTGGTACGAGATCCAGCGCGCCAACGCGCTGGCGCGGGGGCGGGCGGCGCCGCAGCGAAGCTCGCCGGACACCGATTTTCGCCAGCTCAAGGGCACGGCCGTGATCCGCGACGGCATGCTGGTCAACCAGGACCTGGTCGGCGGGCTGCCGTTTCTCGCCCTGGCGGGCCAGGGCCAGGTCAACCTGGTCGAATCGGCGCTCGATTACCGGCTCAACGCCACGGTGATCCGCGAGGCCATCGACGAGGCTACCGGGGAGCGGAGCGAACTGGCCGGGGCCACGGTGCCGTTGCGCCTGAGGGGCAGCCTCGACTCCCCGTCGGTCAGCGTCGATCTCGGCGGCGTGGTTCGAGAGCGCGCCCAGCAGGAGGCGCTGCAGCGCCTCGGCATCGAGCCGGAGGAAGGCAAGACGGCCGAGGAGGAACTGAAGGAGCGTGCCGGCGACAAGGCGCGTCGCCTGCTGGACCGTCTGCGCAAGGACGACTGACGGCCTTGCCTCGACCGGTCATGCGTCGGCCCCGACCCGGTTTTCAGCAGCCGCGGCCCGCCGCCACGGGCATCTCGGCGCTCGTGCTCGCGGGCGCGCTCTGCCTGCCCGCCGGCAGCGCGCTCGGCTTCGAACTCGTCTCCGCGACCACCAGTCGCGAGAAGGGCGAGTACCGGGTTCGCATCGAGGCGGTGTTCAAGGTCCCGCCGGCGAAGCTGCTGGCCGTGCTGACCGACTACGACCGCATACACGAACTGCATCCGCAGATCACCGAGAGTCGCTCGCTGGGCCCGGTGGGACCGGCCACGGAGGAGGTCTATTCGCGTTTCGAGGCCTGCGTTTTGCTGTTCTGCCGCACGGTGCGTCGCGTCGAGCACATTCGCATGGATGGCGGCTCGTTGTTCGCCCGGGACGTCCCGGGTCGCGGCTCGTTCAGCAGCGGGGTCACGGAGTGGCATTTCACGCCGCAGGGCAGCGGGTCCCGCCTGCGCTACGAGGCGCGTTTCGTGCCCGCCTTCCTGGTGGCTCCCATCATCGGCCCGGCGGTGCTGGCGCGTTCCGCGGAGCAGATGGCGGTGGAGACGATGGCCGAGGCCGAGCGGCGCGCCGAGCAGGCCGATGACTGAGGGCTTCGCCGCCGAGCTGCTGCGCTGGTACGACCGGGCCGGCCGCCACGACCTGCCGTGGCAGTCCGAGCCCTCGCCTTACCGCGTATGGGTCTCGGAGATCATGCTGCAGCAGACCCAGGTGGCGACGGTGATCCCGTATTTCCGTCGCTTCATGGCGCGGTTCCCGGACGTCGCCACGCTCGCGGCCGCGCCCCGTGACGAGGTGTTGCACCACTGGTCGGGACTCGGCTACTACGCCCGGGCGCGCAACCTGCACGAGGCCGCGCAACGGATCGTCGCGCGGCACGCGGGGCGCTTCCCGGAGTCCCTTGCCGAGGCCCGTGCGCTGCCGGGCGTCGGCCGCTCCACCGCCGCTGCGATTCTCGCCCTGGCGCTCGGCCAGCGGCATGCCATTCTCGACGGCAACGTCAAGCGCGTGCTGGCGCGCCACCACGCCGTGCCCGGCTGGCCGGGGGCGGCAAAGGTCGAGCGGCAGCTTTGGGCGCTGGCCGAGCACTACACGCCGGCGGCGCGGGTGCGCGACTACACGCAGGCGATCATGGACCTGGGTGCGACGGTCTGCCGGCGCAGCCGCCCGGCCTGCGGGGACTGCCCGGTAGCGGCCGGCTGCGAGGCCCGCAGGCTGGGGCGGCAGGCGGAGTATCCGGCGCCGCGGCCAAGGCGGACACGGCCCCTGCGCCACGCGCGCATGCTGTTGCTGAACGATGCGGACGGCGCCCTGCTGCTCGAGCAGCGGCCGCCGCAGGGCATCTGGGGCGGGCTGTGGTGCCTGCCCGAACTGGGCGATGAATCACCCCTGGAGTGGGGCCTGCGCGCGCTCGGGACGCTGATCGAGACCGCCGAACCGATGGCGCCCATACGTCACGGCTTCACGCATTTCGAGCTGGAAATCGAGGCCGTGCCGGCGCGGGTCGCCGCAGTTCCCGCAGCATTGATGGAGACCGACCGGTGGGTCTGGTATAACGCCCGGTCTCCGCTCAAGCTCGGTCTCGCGGCGGTCGTGCGCCGGCTGATCGAGGCGCGGGCGGAACGCCGCGTCGCCGCGAAATGAAGGAACCGTCATGACCAGAACCGTTCAATGCGTGCTGCTCCGTCGCGAGGCCGAAGGCCTCGACCGCCCTCCGTACCCAGGCGAACTCGGACAGCGCATTTACGAGCAGGTTTCGAGGGAAGCGTGGCAGCGCTGGCTCGGCCACCAGACCATGCTGATCAACGAGTACCGCCTGGTCGTCATTGAGCCCGAGGCGCGCGAGTTCCTGCGCACCCAGATGGAGCAGTTCTTTTTCGGCGACGGCGCCGTGCAACCCGAGGGCTACGTGCCGCCCGACCAGGATTGAGCGGTGCCGCCGGCTAGGCTGCCGGCGCAACCTCGAGCAGCTGCACCGAGAACAGTTGTTCAGCGTCGGTCCAGATTCTTGCGACATGGAAGCCGCTGGCTTCGGCAAGCGATCGGAACCCGTCCGGCGTGTACTTGTGCGAGTACTCGGTGACCAGGATTTCGCCGGCGGCAAAGTCGAAGGTCCGCCCGGCCAGGTGCACGCGCTGCGGCCGCATGCTGACCAGCCGCATCTCGATGCGCTCCCTTGCGGCATCCCACACGGCCTGGTGGCGAAACCCCCCGATGTCGAAGTCCGCGCCCAGCTCCCGGTTCAGCCGCACCAGCAGGTTGAGGTTGAACTGTGCGGTCACGCCGGCGGCGTCGTTGTAGGCGCGCTCCAGGATGGCGGGGTGCTTGACCAGGTCCACGCCGATCAGCATCGCACCGCCCGGGCCGACCTCCTGGCACGTTGCACGCAGCAGGTCGGCCGCCATGGCGCGTGGGAAGTTGCCGATGGTCGAGCCGGGGAAAAAGGCGACGTTGCGCCGCACCCGGGAGCGCTTGGGCTCGGGCAGGTCGAAGGGCTCGGTGAAATCCGCGGTGACGGGCAGCACCTCGAGCTCCGGGAAATCCGCGGCGATGCGTGCCGCTGCCACCTGCAGGTGCTCGCGCGAGATCTCCACCGGCACATAGGCGGCCGGCGCCTCGAGCCGGGCCAGCAGCAGCTCGGTCTTGACCGCCGAGCCGGAGCCCAGCTCGATCAGGCGCACGCCGGGGCCCAGCGCCGTGGCCATTTCGCCGCCATGGGCCTCGAGGATCCCGATCTCGGTGCGCGTCGGATAGTACTCCGGCAATGCGGTGATGGCGTCGAACAGCTCCGAGCCACGCTGGTCGTAGAAGTACAGCGAGGGGATGTTCCTGGCCGGCAGTGCGAGGCCGTGCAGCACGTCCCTGAGCATGACCTCGTCGTCGGGGCTGAAGTCCGCCACGCCGCGGAGGTTCTCCATTACACCTCGTCCCTGGCCAGGCGCAGGCCGCTGAACTGCCAGCGCTGCCCCGGGTAGAAGAAGTTGCGGTAGCTCGGGCGCACGTGGCCGGCCGGCGTCGCACAGGAGCCGCCACGCAACACCATCTGGCTGCACATGAACTTGCCGTTGTACTCGCCGAGCGAGCCCGCCAGCGGCCGGAATCCCGGGTAGGGTGCGTAGGGACTGGCGGTCCACTCCCAGGCGTCGCCGAACAGCTGCTGGAGCCCCTCGGCATGCGCCGCCGGCCGCGGGTGAAAGGCGCCGGTGCCGGCGAAATTGCCGTCCAGGGGCCGGCCGGTCGCAGCCGCCTCCCACTCGAACTCCGTCGGCAGCCGGGCCCCCGCCCAGCGGGCGAAGGCGTCGGCCTCGTAGTAGCTCAGGTGCGTCACCGGGGCGTCCGGCTGGACCGGCTCGAGGCCGGCAAGGGTGAATTCCTGCGCCAGGTCGTCCTGCCAGTACAGCGGACGCCGCCAGCCCTCGGCCACGACCGACGACCAGCCGTCGGACAGCCACAGCGCCGGTTCTGAATAGCCGCCGTCGTCGATGAACTCGCGATACTCGGCGTTGGTGACGAGCCGGGAGGCCAGCGAATGCTCGCCCAGCAGCACCCGGTGGCGCGGCGTCTCGTTGTCGAAGGCAAAATCCTCGCCGGCATGGCCGATCTCGACCGGGCCCGCGCGCCCGCGGATCCAGCGCAAGGGGGCGGCGACCTCGGCGACCGGCGCGGGCCGCTCGACGTAGGCCGGCAGCAACGGGTTCTGGGCGAGCAGGTGCTTGATGTCGGTGAGCATCAGTTCCTGGTGCTGCTGCTCGTGGTGCATGCCGAGCGTGACCAGGAACTCCAGCTCCGGGTTGCCGCGCTCGCGCTCCAGCAGCCTGGCGACGGCGGCGTCCACGTGAGCGCGGTAGTCCAGCACCTCGGCCAGCGAGGGGCGGGTGATCAGGCCGCGGCGCGGCCGCAAGTGCATCTGGCCGACGGTGAAATAGTAGGAATTGAACAGGTACTCGAAGCGCTCGTGGAATACCCGGTAGCCGGGCTCCCGTACGGCGAGGACGAAGCGCTCGAAAAACCAGGTCGTATGGGCCAGGTGCCACTTGGCCGGGCTGGCGTCCGGCATGCTCTGCACGCAGGCGTCCTCGGCCGAGAGCGGTGCCGCAAGGGCGACGGTGCGAGCCCGCACGGCCCGACAGGCGTCGGAAATGGAGGCCGCTTGCGGCGCGTGCTGTGCGGCCGGGCTGACGGTGCTCACGGTCGGCGTCTTCAGGTCTCGGGGGGAGGCTCAGGGTAGTCGCTGGGGCTCCGGCAGGTCAAAGGCCGGCCGGCGGGCGCCCGCCTTGACGGCCGCGCGGCCGCACGGGTCTAATACGCGCCTCCCGCCGACGGCCAGGTAGCTCAGTTGGTAGAGCACGTGACTGAAAATCACGGTGTCGGCAGTTCGATTCTGCCCCTGGCCACCACTTCCTAGCCGAGTCCGGGCAACCCCGAGCGGGCCAGCGCCAGTGCGATCAATGCGGCCACGCCCGCGCTCGCAGGCACGGTGATCAGCCAGGCAGCGATAATGGTCAGCAGGTGCGAGCGGCGCACCAGCTTGCGCTTGCGCAGCTTCTCAGGGGACTTGCCTTGCTCCTGCGAAGGCGAAGCCGCGGCCTCTGGTGCTTCCGCGGGATCGGAGTCGTCGCCGTTGTCCGGCATGAAGTCGGTGTCGGCCTTCAGCGGCATGGTGTCGAGCGGCATCACCTCGAGCCCGTTGCGCGCCCTGCGGTTGGCCATGAATTCGCGCAGGAAGCCGACGCCGAACAAGGCGCCGATGGCGATGTGGGTCGAGCTCACCGGCAAGCCGAGCGCCGACGCGATGATCACCGTGATGGCCGCCGACAGCGTGACGCAGAAGGCGCGCACCCGGTTCAGCTTGGTGATCTTCGAGCCCACCGTGCGGATCAGCTTGGGCCCGTAGAGCAGCAGGCCGGTGGCGATGCCGAAGGCGCCGGTGAGCAGGATCCATGGCGGGATCTTGGCCACGCTGACGATGCCGCCTTCGGTGACCGAGGCGTAGATCGCCGCGAGCGGTCCGATCGCGTTGGCCACGTCGTTGGCGCCATGGGCGAAGGACAGCAGCGCCGCGCCGCAGATCACCGGAATGGTGAACAGGTTGCCCACCCCTGACTTGTTGGGCGGCAGCACCTTGACCTTGCGCGAGATGACCGGCTTGAGCCATGCGACGGTCAAGAGCAGCACCGTGCCGCCGACGCTCAGCGCCAGCCATACCGGCGCTTTCCAGACCCGTGAGAACCCCTTCAGCATCAGGTAGGTGGTGAACGCGCCGGCCATGATCGCCACCAGCAGCGGCACGCGCCGGCGCGCCTGCTCGAGCTGGTCCGGTACGTACAGGATGGTGAGCTTGATGTAGAGCAGGAAGGAGGCGGCGATGACGCCGCCGAGCACCGGCGAGACCACCCAGCTCGCCACGATGCGCAACACGACGCTCCAGTCGGCCGCACCGAGGCCGGCCATCGCCACGCCGCCGCCGAGCACCCCGCCGACCACTGAGTGGGTGGTGGACACCGGCGCGCCGATCCAGGTCGCGAGGTTGATCCACAGCGCCGCCGCGAACAGTGCGGCCAGCATCGCCGTGGTGAAGGCGCCGGTGTTCGGCATGTGGTCGGGGCGAATGATGCCCGAGGAGACGGTTGCCACCACGTCGCCGCCGGCGAGGATGGCCCCGGCGGCCTCGAACACGGCGGCGATCGCGACCGCCACGCCGATGTGCAGGGCCCGCGAGCCGACCGCCGGCGACATGTTGTTGGCCACGTCGTTGGCGCCGATGTTCAGCGCCATGTAGCCGCCGATCACGCTGGCCGCGACAATCACCGCGAGGCTGCCGCTGACGCCGACGAAGGAGGCCGTCGCGATGCCCACCACCACCAGGAACAGCAGCGCGAGGCTCAAGGGGACCAGGCCGCGCGCCACGCCGCGGGTCGCGTGCTCCAGCCGTGTAAGCCGCTTCAGATCCTTGTCGAGAGCGGGTTTTGACATGAAATCAGTTGCTTGGGCGCCCGGCCGCGAATACGAGACAGGCCGGTCTGACACCGGCCTGTAACAAAACTGTCATTTTCGCGGCGATTCTGGAGAAGCGGCCGGCAAAGGGCAAGAAACAACGGGCTCAGAAACTGGGGTCAGACACCGGTTTCGCGATGGAAACCGGTGTCTGACCCCAGTTTCTGAGCCCGGTTGTCTCAGGAATTGGGGAATGTCCCCAAATGCTGGCGGATCAGGGCCAGGAAGTCTTCGCCGTAGCGCTCGAGTTTCTTCTGGCCGACGCCGGTGATCCCGAGCAGCGCCGCCGGGCCGGCCGGCAGCTCGCGCGCCATCTCGATCAGGGTGGCGTCGCCGAAGATGATGTACGGCGGCACCCCCTGCGCGTCGGCGATCGACTTGCGCAGCACGCGCAGTGCCTCGAACAGCGTCTCGTCGTATCTTCCGGCGCCGGCCGCGGCCTTCGGCGCCTTGCGCCGCGACGGCGTGCGAATGCGCGGCCTGGCGAGCTCGAGCGTTTCCTCCCCGCGCAGCAAGGGCCGCGCGGCCGGCGTCAGCCGCAGCACCGAATAACGGGCGATGTCCTGCTCGAGGTAGCCGCGATGAATCAGCTGGCGGATCAGCGAGGTCCACTCCTGCACGCCGTGGTGAGCCCCGATGCCCCAGGTGGACAGCTGGTCATGGCCCGCCGCGCGGATGCGCTCGTTGTCCGTGCCCCGCAACACGTCGACGACGTACTTGATGCCGTAGCCCTGGTTCAGCCGATACACGCAGGACAGCGCCTTGCGCGCGTCCTCGGTCGCATCGAAGCGCTCGGGCGGCTCGAGGCACACGTCGCAGTTGCCGCAGTCCTGTGCCAGCCGCTCGCCGAAGTAGCCGAGCAGCACGCGCCGCCGGCAGGTCAGGCTTTCGGCCAGCGCCACCATGGCGTTGAGCTTGTGCAGCTCGATGCGCCGCCGCTCGTCGCTGCTGCCGCGCTCCACCAGCGCGCGGGCGGTCACCACGTCCTGCGCGCCGAACAGCAGCAGCGCCTCGGCCGGCAGCCCGTCGCGGCCCGCACGGCCGGTTTCCTGGTAATAGCCCTCGATGTTCTTCGGCATGTCATGGTGCACGACGAAGCGCACGTCCGGCTTGTCGATGCCCATGCCGAACGCCACGGTTGCGACCACGATGTCGAGTTCGTCGCGCAGGAACGCGTCCTGGACCCGCGTGCGCTCCGCGGCGGCCAATCCCGCATGGTAGGCGCCGGCGCGCAGGCCGAGTGCCTCGAGCTTGGCCGCCAGCTCGTCGACCCGCTTGCGCGACAAGGCGTAGACGATGCCCGCCTGGTGCTCGCGGGTGGCGAGGAAACGCTTCAGCTGCTCGAAGGGCTGGTGCTTCTCGCGTACGGTGTAGCGGATGTTGGGCCGGTCGAAGCTGGCCACGTAGCGCGTCGCCTGGCCGAGATCGAGCACCCGCACGATGTCCTCGCGGGTCTGCGGATCGGCGGTCGCGGTGAGCGCCACCATCGGCACGCCGGGAAAACGCGCCCGCAGGCCGCCGAGCTGCACGTACTCCGGCCGGAAGTCGTGGCCCCACTGCGACACGCAGTGCGCCTCGTCCACGGCGAACAACGCGATCTCGATGCCGTCCAGGCGGGCCAGAAACGCATCGCTCATCAGGGTTTCGGGCGCGACGTACAACAGGGACAGCTCGCCGGCATGCAGCCGCGCCAGCGTGCGGCGCGCCTCGGCCGCCTCCAGCGAGGAGTTGTAGAACGCCGCCGCCACGCCGTTGGCCAGCAGCGCGTCCACCTGGTCCTTCATCAGCGAGATGAGTGGCGACACCACCACGGCCGTGCCGGGGCGATGCAGCGCCGGGACCTGGTAGCACAGGGACTTGCCCCCGCCGGTGGGCATCAGGACGAAGGCGTCGCGGCCCGCAACCAGGCCTGCGACGATCTCGCGTTGCTGGGGACGGAAGGAAGGGAATCCGAACACCGACGCAAGCGTCCGGTCGAGGTCGTCGTGTAGAGTCGATTCGGGCATCGGGCTCGCAGCTGGGGGGAGCGGACGGCCCTACATCATAACGGCTCGGCTACTCGGGGATGCGGTGGCGCAGCTGCTGGCGCTGCAGCTTGGTGAGCAGTCGCTGGAGTTTCTCTGTGCCGCGTGAGCCCGTGCCGAGGAAGCGGGCGCCGGCTTCGATCTCGCCGGTCAGCGGCGAGACCTGCACGTGGATGAACTCGATGCCGCACTCCAGCTGTTCCTCGCCGAGAATGCTGAGGCGACACCCGTCGACCACCTGGCCCGGCGTCAGTCCTGGATTGCGCGGAAACACGCCTTTCAGGCCGCCGGCGGAGAGGTCCAGCAGCCGGCCGCGCAGGTCGCCGCCGTCGGGCCCGAGGTTGACGATCGAGTATTCGTGCAGGTGCCCGGTGCGCAGGCGGAAGTGCCGGCGACGCTGGTGGTAGCGGAGCGAGCCGGGCATGCGCGACAGG
>DAOMOU010000063.1:0-9956 GCA_035444525.1 Gammaproteobacteria bacterium
CCAGCACGATGCCGTGCACGAAGTTGGAGCCGGACATCAGCGGCGTGTGCAGGATTACCGGAACCCGCGCGATGATCTCGTAGCCGGTGAAGGCGGCGAGCATGAAAATGTACAGCGCGATGAAAAACCCTTCGATTCCGCCGATCATGTCGACTGTCCTCCGCTGGCTCCCTCGATGCGCTCGCGGGTGGGTGCGTGGCCGATCCGGCCGTCGTGCGTCAGCACGCTGCCGGCGAACACCTCGTCCTCCCAGTCCACCGCCAGCGTGCCTTCGCTGATGGCGGGCGACAGGAAGTTGAAGAGGTTCTTGGCGTACATCTCGCTGGAATGCCGTCCCACGGCCGCCGGCAGGTTGACCGGGCCGACCACCTGCACGCCGCTCGCATCGACGACTTCGCCGGCCTTGGTCAGGGCGCAGTTACCGCCAGTCTCCGCGGCCAGGTCGACGATTACCGAGCCGGGCTGCATGCGCCCGACCGTCTCGGCGTCGATGATGCGCGGGGCCGTGCGCCCCGGGATCGCCGCGGTCGTGATCACGACGTCCGCCGCGGCCACGTGGTCGGCGAGGATGCCCGCCTGCTTGGCCTTCTCCTCGTCGGTCAGCTCGCGCGCGTAGCCGCCCGTGCCCTCCGCGCTGATGCCGGTGTCGACGAACTTGGCGCCCAGCGACTGGACCTGTTCACGGGTCGCCGAGCGCACGTCGTAGCCCTCGACGATGGCGCCGAGGCGCTTGGCGGTGGCGATGGCCTGCAGCCCCGCGACGCCCGCGCCGATCACCAGCACCTTGGCCGGGCGAATGGTGCCGGCGGCCGTGGTGAGCATGGGGAAGAACTTGTCGAGGTGCATCGCGCCGATCAGCACGGCGCGGTAGCCGGCCACCGCCGCCTGGGACGACAGCGCATCCATGGATTGCGCACGCGAGATGCGCGGCACCAGCTCCATGGAGAAGCTGGTGATCCTGCGATCACGCAGCAGGCCTACCAGCTCGTCGGAACGATGCGGCTGGAGCAGGCCGATCAGCACGGCGTTCTCGCGCAGCCCGGCGGCCACCTCGAGCGGCGGGGGGTTGACCGCGATCAGTACGTCCGCCCGGCTGACCACTTCCTCGCGGCCGACGAACTCGACGCCCTCGAAACGGCTGTCCGGTATACGTGCGGCCTCGGCAATGCGGTGCTCGGCGCAAATCGTTGCGCCCAGGGCGGCGAATTTCTTCGCGACCTCGGGAACCAGCGGCGAACGCGTTTCCCCTGCGGCGGTTTCGCGCAGGGCGCCGATGACCAATGCCATGGGCAACCTCCCCGGAGCCTGACTCGGCCCTTGTTCTTACGGCGGATGAGTGTACAGGAAGATGATTGGCAGTTGTCTGCCTGATTGATTTTCGCCAGCCCTTCTGGAATAACACGGGCAGCGGCGGAGCCGCGCAAACGGAACCGAGTTCGCGATGGGTATGTCCCTGAGCCAACAGATCCTGCGCACCGACGTCGCCGGCATGCCGCTTGAGTGGGTGGATTACCGGTGCGCCGTGCGCCTGTACCATACGGAGCAGGTCGCCTACGAATGCGGGCGGCCGCTGTTCCGGCTGCGCGGCGGCGTCAACGCCTGCACCGGTCTACGCACGGTGGTCGAGGTGTCGAGCATTATCGCCACCCGCGGCCACGGCGGGGGCTACCCCTCGCGGGACGCCTACACGCCGCCGCTGAACAACCACACGCTGTTCCGCCGCGACGCCAACCTCTGCCTCTATTGCGGCGAACACTTCCTTGCGGTCGATCTGTCGCGCGACCACGTCACGCCCCTGTCCCGCGGCGGCCGGGACCTCTGGACCAACGTGGTCACCGCCTGCCGGCGGTGCAACAACCACAAGGCCGGCCGGACGCCCGAGCAGGCCGGCATGCAGCTGCTCGCCGTGCCGTTCCAGCCGACCTACGCGGAGTACATTTACCTGAAGGGGCGGCGCGTGCTGGCCGACCAGATGGAGTACCTGCTGGCGCACTTCCCGCGCCAGAGCCCGCTGCACCAGCGGCTGGCCTCGACGCGCGCCGAGCGCCGGGACGCCGGGCCGGGCCACGCCGGGATCGCCATATTCCTCGCCGGTGCCTGATCTGCCGGCCGCCTGCGCGGCGCTCGCCGAGCTGGGCATTCGCGTCGATCCGGCCACGGCGAAGGGCGTCGGCGGCGGCTGCATACACGGCGCGTGGCGGCTGGCCGGCCCGGACGGCCCGGTCTTCCTGAAGACCTGTCACGCGACGTCGGCCTGGCTGCTGGAGGCCGAGGCGGACGGCCTGGCCGGGCTGCGGCAAGCCGCTTTCCTGCGCGTGCCGGCCGTGCTCGGTCACGGCACCGTCGGGGATACCGCCTGGCTGGCGCTGGAGTGGCTGGAGCTATGCCCGGCGGCGCCTGGGCGAGGCGCTCGCCCGCCAGCACCTGGCGGGCGGCGAGCACTTCGGCTGGAGGCGGGACAATGCCATCGGCGCGACCCCGCAGCCGAACGAGATCAGCGATGACTGGGCGGCGTTCTTTCGGGCGCAGCGCATCGGCTTCCAGCTCGAGCTGGGGGCACGGCGCGGACTGCCCCACCGGCTGCTGGCCCGCGGCGAGCGCCTGCTCGCCGGGATCCCCGCGCTGCTGGCCGACCGCCGGCCCGCGCCGGCGCTGCTGCACGGCGACCTGTGGAGCGGCAATCGGGCCGCCGACGCCGGGGGCGCCCCGGTGGTGTTTGACCCGGCGGTGCACTACGGCGATCCCGAGTGCGACCTGGCCATGGCGCGGCTGTTCGGCGGCTTCGACCATGAATTCTTCGCCGCCTACCACGCGCAGCTGCCGGCGGCGCCGGGCAGCGCACGGCGTGAGCGCCTGTACCAGCTCTACCACGTGCTGAACCACGCCAACCTGTTCGGCGGCGGCTACGTCGGCCAGGCCGAGCGGCTGATCGACACCCTGCTGGAGTAATGGGGACAGTCCCCAATTCCAGCGGAATTGGGGACTGTCCCCATTACTCCAGCCGGATGACCAGGCCGTCGGGCGCGTCGAGGAGCAATGAGCCGTCCGGCTCCGGCCGGGCGGCGAAGCCGCGCTCCGCCAGTGCCTGCGCTGCGCCGGCGAGGTCCTGGTGCGCGAAGACCAGCTGCGGCGTGCGCAACGCGGCGCGTGGTGCGAGGTTGATGCCGCCGGTCACGGCGCGCGGCCCATGACGGTCGGCGTCTCGCACCAGGCCGAGACGCTCCCAGAAGGCGGCGGTGGCGTCCGGGTCCCTGGCCGGGTAACGGTACTCGAGGAAATAGCCCAGCAGGCTGCTCGAGGGCGTGCCGTCGAAAACGGACGACCAGGTGCGGGCCTCCAGCAAGGTGACCACCTGGCCTGCCGGGTCGCGGAACCCCGCTTCATGGAATTCATCGGCCCCGGTCTTGGCGAAGTCGAATTCGATACCCATGGCCTGCAGCGCGGGGAGCGCCGCGACGAGATCCGGCCGTACCCAGGTCAGCGACGGCGAGTCGAACTCGTATTCGTGCAACCCCAGCACCAGGCGCCCGTCGGTGAGCACGGCATAGCGATGTTTCCAGGTGTCCCCCACCGCGCCATGCGTGAACCCGAGCGGCTCCCAGAAGGCGACCGAGGCGGCGACGTCGCGCGCCCAGACGCTCAGCTCGAGGAAGTTGCCCGGCATCAGCCCAGCTCGCCCGCCTCCCGGGCGGCGATCAGTCGCTCGGCACGCACCCTGGCGGCCTGTGATTGCCCGGCGAGCAGGGCCGGGTCCGGTGCGATGCCGGTCTCCGGCCAGCCCTGCAGGTGCCTGGCGGCGAGCTCGGCCAGGTAATCGAGATGGTCCGGTCGGGTGTTGAGGCAGGGGATGTAGCTCAGCACCTCGCCGCCGGCCTCCTTGAAATAGCCGGCGTTCTCCACGCCGATCTCCTCGATGGTCTCCAGGCAGTCGGCCGAGAACCCGGGACAGATGACGTCGATGCGCTTGAGGCCGCGTGCACCGAGCGCACGGATGGAGGCGTCGGTGTAGGGCTTGAGCCATTCCTCCTTGCCGAAGCGCGACTGGAACGTGACCGACCAGCTGCCGTCCTCCAGCTCGAGCCGCTCGGCCAGCAGGCGCCCGGTCTTCACGCACTGGCAATGGTAGGGGTCGCCTTGGTCGAGGTAGCGGCGCGGCACGCCGTGAAAGCTCATCACCAGGTGTTCGCCGCGGCCGTGCTCCGCCCAGTGCTCGCGGATACTGGCCGCCAGTGCGGCGAGATAGCCGTCTTCGTCGTGATAGCGCGTGATGAAGCGCAGCTCAGGTATCCACCGCCAGCGCATCAGGGCGGCCGCCACCGCGTCGAAGGTCGACGCCGTGGTGCTGGCGGAATACTGCGGGTAAAGCGGCAGCACCAGCAGGCGCCGGCAATTGCGGTCGTGCAGGTGCCGCAGTGCCGCCGGGATCGAGGGATTGCCGTAGCGCATGCCGAGCACGACCTCGACCGGCCCGGACAGGCGCGCTGCGAGCCGCTCACGAATGCCGTCGGTCTGCGCCTGCGCGATCTGCAGCAGCGGCGAGCCTTCTTCGGTCCAGACGGCGCGGTACGCTGCCGCGGAACGACTCGGGCGAGTCCGCAGGATGATGCCGTTGAGGATCAGCCACCACAGCGGGCGCGGCGCCTCGACCACCCGCGGGTCCCAAAGGAATTCCTTGAGGTAGCGCCGCAGCGCCCCGGTTTCCGGCGCGTCGGGTGTGCCCAGGTTCGTCACCAGGACGCCGAGTCGCTCGCGGGTGCCGTGCTGGAACCCCTCGCTGCCGATGTATCTGCTCATCCGAAATCCTCCATGCAGGCGCGCATTATCCTATGCGGGCGCGCCGCGCGACCACGCGGACGACAGCGCGCTCACGGCCGGCGGCGCGGCGCCACGTCCCGCCCGCTCACCAGGTCCTCGATCGACGGCGGCTCGTGCCCCGGCCCGACTTGGCCGGAGTCCAGTCGCTGCACGTAATCCCGGTAGGCCGCCATGGCCTGGCGCGAGAACAGCCAGATGATCGGCAGGTTGGCGAACAGCATCACGCCGGTGCCGATGCCGGTCAGGTTGTCGAGTTCGCGGTCCGTCTGCACCAGCCCGATGGTGGCGACGATGATCAGCAGGCAGAAGACGAACTTGTAGGGCAGCACCGAGCGCTCGCCCGCGAGATAGACCATGCCCTGCTCGCCGTAATAGCTCCACGAGATCATGGTTGAGAGCGCGAACAGCCAGGCCGCCAGCGTCACCAGCCACTTGCCGAGGCCCGGCGTGACCGAGTCGAAGGCGCGCGCGGTGAGCGTCGCACCCTGGTAGTCGACATACAGGCCGCGAGACGCGAGGCGCGGCTCCACCGGGCTCGCGAAGCTGCGCCACTCGATCATCGGCCGGCCCTGGCCAGTGCCGCTGATGGTGCCGTAGATCTTGTGGAGGTCGGTATCGCTGCGCGCGCTGTGGTGGGCGTGCACCAGCATGAACACCGACTCGCCGTCGAACCACGCGGCATCGCTGGCCGGCGGGATCGGCGCCGGGCCGCTCTCCAGCGTCCAGAGCCCCGGGGCCACCTCCTCGATGTCCGGCGGCACGCCGTACTCGGTGTCCGGGCCGCGGTTCCACACCCCGGTGGACAGGATCACCAGCGCGGTGAAGGTGCACACGATGATGGTGTCGATGAACGGCTCCAGCGCGGCGACGATGCCCTCGCGCACCGGCTCCTTGGTCTTGGCGGCGGAGTGGGCGATGGGCGAGGAGCCCTGGCCGGCCTCGTTGGAGAACAGCGCCCGCTTCATGCCGTACAGGAAGGCGTAGCCCAGTGTGCCGCCGACGAAGGCGCCGGCCGCCTCGGTCGGGCCGAACGCCGACCTGAAGATCAGCGCGAAGACGCCGGGCAGATCGCCGGCATGCAGGATCAGCACGTAGCTGCCCGCCAGGATGTACAGCGCGACCATGAAGGGCACCAGCCGGCCGGCCACCGCGCCGATACGCCGGATGCCGCCGATGATGACCACGCCGACGACCAGCGCCATCAGGATGCCCGAGGCGACGCCCGGCACGCCGAAATAGCTGCGCGTGATCTCGGCGACGTTCCACGCCTGGAACATGTTGCCGCCGGTGATGGTGGAGATCAGCAGCGTGATGCAGAACAGCCCGCCGATGAAGGCCCCGACGCCGGCGAGGCGCGGATCGATGCGCGCCAGCCCCTTGCTGGCGACCCACATCGGCCCGCCGTGCGGGTTGTCGGGGTCATCCGTATTGCGATACAGCATCGACAGGTTCACTTCGGTCAGCTTGAGCGCCATGCCGAAGAAACCCACCACCCACATCCAGAACACCGCGCCCGGGCCGCCCAGTGAGATCGCCAGCGCGACACCACCGATGTTGCCGAGCCCCACCGTGGCGGACAGCGCCGCCGACAGGGCCTGGAAGTGGTTAATGGCGCCCGGGTCGTCGGCCTCGTCGTAGCGGCCACGAATCACCTGGAAGCCGTGCGTGAGGGCGCGGTACTGGCCGAAGCGGCTCCAGATGGTGAGTACCACGCCGGTGAGCAGTACCACGACCAGCACGCCGTCGTGCCACAGCACGCCGTTGACGGTCTCCATCCAGGCGTTGAATCGCTCCATCCGGCGCATCCCGCTGGGCGCGCCGGGGCGCGCGAGGCCGCCATCATGGCCATGCGACAATCGTGCTGACAAGACCGGCTGCTAAACTTCCGGCCGACATGTGCATCGGCATGACGCCGGCATACCAAGGGGGTGATGATGCTGGGAAATAAAACGCTGGCCCTGGTGCTGGCGCTTGCAGGCGTGACGATGCTCGACGGCCGGGAGGCCGGGGCGACGACTGGTCCAGGCTGGCAGGAGCATGTCGGGCGCGGATACGCCCTGCAGCATCCGGCGGGTTGGCGGGTGTCCGAAACCGACGACAATCGCATTCTCATCGAGTCGGGCGAGGGACGCTATACGCTGGCCGCGGTCGCCCTGCCGAACGTGCGTCCCGACAACCTGAGTCCGCACATGGTGCAGTCCTGCACCGGCACCCGGATCGACGTTCGGAACTTCCAGCGCGTGAACCCGTTCAGCATGCGTGCCGCAGCGGACTGGGGAGACACCTACGAGACCTCGGCGATCATGTATCAGCCGGCCGGCAACGGCATCACCCTGATGTGCGCCACCATCGTGGCCGGCAAGTCGCAGTTCGCATCGTTCGCCGGCACCGCCGCCAGGGTGGTCGAGTCCATGAAGCAGGTGGCCCCGGCACGCGCCGCCCGAGGACCTGCCACCGCGGGACGCGACCAGGACTGGACCTCGGCGCCCCGGGTGCAGCAGCGCGACCCGGAGGAAGGTTCGTACACCGTAAGCATTCCGCAGGGCTGGAGCTTTCGGGGCGGGACGGGCCGGGTGCACGTGCTGGAGACGCGGCAGTGGTTCATCACTTCGAGTCCTGACGGTGAGATCACGGTCATCTACGGGGACGTCGACGTGCCGCGGTTCGTGGAGCGTGATCCGCTGGGGATGAGCCCTGCGGGCCAGTGGCATACCACCCAGTTTTCCGGCAACTACTTCATCTGGCCGTATCAGCACGGGCTGCAGTTCGCCCGCGAGCGGGCGCAGAACCTGTTCGGTTCCTACGCCGATTTCGCGGTGGACGACGAGCACCAGATCGACATGACGCAGTCCGTGCGGGACGCTTATGCCCAGAGCAGTCCGGCGATGGCGTACGGCTCGACCTCCGGGCTCTCGGCCTTCACGTTCAGCCACCAGGGCCAGCAGTTCGCCGGCGCCTACTGGGCAACGACCACCCGTCTTCCGGATATGGGCGTCTGGAGCCTGACGCAGGCCGTTCGCATCATTGCCACGCCGGATCGTGTCGAGGAGGCGGTCAAACTGGCCATGACCATGCTGCCCGTGCCCGACCCACAGTGGCAGCAGCAGCAGAATGCCGGCGCCATGCGCAACCAGCGCATCATGACCGAGGCTTTCGCGGACACGAACCGCATCATGCGGGAGTCGTATGAGAGCCGGATCGCCTCGTCCGAGCGCGGGACCCGCGACTACATCGACGGCATCTGGGGCACGCAGCGCCTGCAGGATCCGGCCACTGGCCAGCGATACGAGATGCAGCACGGATCGCTGTCCTACTGGCTGCACGACGACGGCACGGTGGTCGGGACCGACACCTACGACAATCCGCACCCGAGCCATTTTCGCGAGCTGCTGCAAGTCGGAAACTGAGCCCGAGGCGCCGGCGGCCGCGGCCATCGTGCCGCGTCGCTGCGGATCGGGGTCGTCGCCCCGTCACCCCGGCTGTTCAAGTCGCCGCCGGGCGCTGCCGATACAGGCTCAGGCAACCGCGCCATGCCACCGGAAGTTCAGCGCATGAACAAGTCCTGCCTTCGTGCCGCCGCCCTGCTCGCCGTCGTCCTGCTGCCCCTCGGCTGGGGCTCGGCCGCGGCGGATTCCTTCGCCGTCGGCGCCAAGGCCGGCACCACGGGGCTGGGGCTCGAGGCCACCTGGCGGCTGACCGACGCGGTCAACCTGCGGGGCGGCTACTACGCCTTCGATTACGACACGGACCTCGAGGAAGAAGGCGTCGAGTACGACGGCGACCTGCGGCTGCGCAATGCAGCGCTGTTCGCCGACTGGCACCCCTTCGGGGGCGCGTTCCGGATCAGCGCCGGCGGCGTGCAGTCCGGCAACAAGTTCCTGGGTTCGGCCGACGGCGAGCTGGAGGTCGGCGACAATACCTACACGGGCCAGCTGGAGGCCGAAGTCAGCTGGAGCGGCCTGGCGCCCTACCTGGGCATCGGCTTCGGCAACGCCATGCGTGGCGGAAGGCTGTCGTTTTCCTTCGACCTCGGCGTGATGTTCACCGGCGCGCCGGACGTGCGCCTGGATGGCTCCGTGAATGACCCGGCGCTGGAGGATGCCTTCGCCGAGGACCTTGCACGGGAGCGTGCCAACCTCGAGGACGAGCTGTCGGACGCCAAGTACTACCCCGTGGTCAGCCTGGGCTTCGCCTACCGCTTCTGACCGCCGGCACGGACGCCGCTGAGCCGGCCGCCCGCGCGGCGCGGGCGGCGGCGTAGAATGCGGGACCCATTTGCCGGGATCCGACCGTGCAACCGCCGCAGAGCCGCCGCACCCGCAGCATCGTCGAGGCCGCCGCCATCCTGCGGCTGGCCGGCCCCCTGGTGGCCAACAATCTTGCGCTCGCGGGCATGAGCTTCGCCGACACCGTCATGGCGGGCAGGCTCGGCACGACCGACCTCGCCGCGGTGGCGGTGGGCGGCTCGGCGTGGATGGTGGTGTTCCTGCTCGGCCTGGGCACGCTCATGGCCGTGAGCCCGCTGGTGGCGCACGCTTACGGCGCGGGCCGCTGGGAGGACGCCGGCGGCGTGCTGCGCCAGGCGCTCTGGCTGAGCCAGGCGCTGGCAGTCGGCGGCTTCCTGCTGTTGCTGGGCGCGGGCCCGCTGCTGGCGGCGATCGGCGTCGACCCCACGGTCGTGCCGCTGACTTCCGGCTACCTGTTCGCGATGTCCTTCGGCCTGCCCGGCGTGTTCGCCTTTCTCGCCATGCGCTTCATGACCGAGGGCGTCGGCTGGACGCGTCCGATCATGTACGCGGCGGCCGTCGGCCTGGTGACCAACGTGTTCGGCAACTGGGTGTTGATGTACGGCAACCTCGGCTTTCCGCGGCTCGGCGCGGTCGGCTGCGGCATGGCCAGCGCCATCTCCATGTGGAGCATGTTCGCCACCATGCTGCTGTACCTGCTGCGCTCGCGTCGCTATGCCCCGTTCCGCTTGTGGGGCCGGCTGGAGCGGCCGCGCTGGCGCGCGCAGCGGGAGGTGCTGGCGCTGGGCCTGCCCATCGCCGCCAGCGTGGAGGCCGAGGCCGGGCTGTTCGCCGGCACTGCGCTGATCATGGCCACGCTCGGCGCCACCCAGGTGGCGGGCCACCAGATCGCCA
>DAOMOU010000064.1:0-9910 GCA_035444525.1 Gammaproteobacteria bacterium
AGGGCGACGCAGCCAGGGACGATCGCCATGAGCGCCTTCAGCCTTAACAAGATTCCCGACGGCCCGGGCGTTTACGCCCTCTACGAGCAGGACCGGCCCACGCTGGTCGGTTCCGCGCCGAACCTGCGCTCGCTGGCAGAGGCCCACCTGGTCGGCAGCCGCGGGCCCAGCGACGAGCTGCGCCAGGTGCTTCCCCATCCCGAGCGGCTCACCCGGATCAGCTGGTGGCAGCACCCGGCGCTGGCGGACGACGGTCGCCGCAATGCCGCCCGCTGGGTGGCCATCGAGGTGCTGGCGCCGGTCAGCCGGCCGCCCTTCAACCTGTCCGGGCTGGGCGAGGTCGCGCTCAAGGATCCGGAATTCGTGAAGGCCATGAACGCGCTGTTCCATGGCCCGCCGGCCGGCATGTTCGTGCCGCAGTCGCTCGACGAAATCGCGCGCAGCGTCTACGAGCTCAAGGACAAGGTCGCGGAGCTGGAGCGCCGCCTGGCCGAAAAAGGCTGAGCCGCGCGGTTCAGGCCGCGGCGCTGGGCCGGGCCGATACCTGGGCGTGCCAGCGCTCGAAGTGCGCCAGGCCGTCGGGGGTCGGCAACTTGATGGCGCGTGCGAAATCGACGATGCACAGCAAGGTGATGTCGGCGAAGGAAAAGCCCGCGCCGGCCACGAATTCCGTCGCGCCGAGCCGCTGGTCCATCAGCGGGTAGAAATCAGCCAGCCGCTGCCGGCCACGCTCGACCAGCTCCGGAATCGCCCGGATGCCCTTGCGCCCGGGAACGGCGCGATCCGCGTAGGGCGGATAGCTGTTGCGAAAGGCGTCTACCACCGGCTGCCCGGCGTCGGCCTCCACGCGGCGCGTCCAGCATTCCACCATCGCCTTGTCGAGCGCGCCCCGGCCCAGCAGCGGCGGGTCGGGGCGCAGTTCCTCGAAATACCGGCAGATGGCGGTGCTCTCGTCGATCACCGTGCCGTCCTCCAGCTGCAGGGTCGGCAGCACGCCGCGCGGATTGACGGCCAGGAACGCCGGCGCGAGATTCTCGCCGGCGCGGATGTTGATCTCCACCGTGGGAATCTCGATGCCCTTTTCGGCGAGGAAGATGCGTACGCGACGCGGATTCGGCGCGACGCGCATGTCGTACAGTTTCACGGCCGAAGCCCTCCTGGAGTCTGTCGCAAAGCATAACCCGGCCGCGCCCGCGGCGGACCTGCCGGGTCACTCGGCGCCGCCGGATGCCAGGCCGAGGTAACGGCTGCGGTGGACATCCAGCAGGTTGTCCTGCCAGCCCAGCACGCGCGTGCTCACCAGGTTGCGCGCGGCGTGGTGATAAAGGGGGATCAGCGCCTGCTCGCGCATGGCGAGCGCCTCGGCTTCACGCAGCAGGGCGGCGCGGGATGCCGGCTCCGCCTCGCGCGCGGCCTCGTCGGTGAGCCGGTCGTATTGCGCGTCGGAGTAACGACCGAGGTTGTTCGGGCCGCTCTCGGTCTGCAGCAGCAGCGTGAAAGTCTGGGGATCGTCGTAGACCGCGAGCCAGCTGGCGAGGCCGAGGTCGAAGTCGCCCTGCTGCAGCGCGGCATAGTGAATCGCCGTCTCTGCGCGCTCGAGTTCGGTGGCCACCAGGATTCCCCGCCACATGGATTGCAGGGCGATCGCCACGCGCCGCTCGTTCTCGGAAACCGGGTAACGCAGCCGCAGGCGCAGCGGGCGGCTGCGACTGTATCCGGCCGCTTCCATCAGCGCGCGCGCCCGCGCCTGGCGCGCCGGCATCGGCTCCTCCCGCCAGGGTGCCTGCGCCGGTTGCGGGTAGCCGGAGCTCCCCGGTGGTACCAGGCTCCAGGCCGGCTGCTCGCCGCTGCCCAGCACCCGCTCGGTGATGATGCGCCGGTCCACGGCCAGCGATAGCGCTGTGCGGACTCGCCGGTCTCGCAGCGCCTCGCGCTCGTGATTCACGGCCAGGAAGGAAAGGCCGAGGTACGGGGCCGTGCGTACCGTCTCGGGCATGTGCTCCCGCAGCCACCCGGTGCGTCCGGCCGGAAAGTCGCGCAATACGTCGAGTTCACCGGCGCGAAAGCGCAGCAGGGCCGCATCGCGGTCCTCGAGGCCGTAATACCGGACGCCGTCGAGCCGCACGTCGTCGGCGGCGTGGAAATGCGGGTTCTTCTCCAGCAGCACGTGATCGTTGGGCACCCTGGCCGCCAGGCGGAACGGGCCGTTGGCCGGCATCCGGCCGGGCTCGGTCCAGGAGCGGCCATGCGCCTCGACGGCGTGGCGCGGCACCGGGAAGGCCGCGAAGTGCATCAGCAGGCCGGGGAAGTAGGCGGTCCTGCGGGTCAGCCGGATTTCCAGCCGATCCGCGTCCAGCGCCGCCACCCCGAGGGCCGACGGCGGCAGATCGCCGGCAGTCACCTCGCGGCCGTTCTCGATGACCCAGAAGAACTGAGCGTAGGGCGAGGTGGTCTCGCCCGACATCATGCGACGGAAGGAATAGACGAAATCGTCGGCAGTGACCGGCGGGCCGTCCGACCAGCGCTGCTCCCGCAGCCGGAATTCGTAGCGGAGCCCGTCCTCGGACACCTCCCAGTCGCTTGCCGCGCCGCCGACCACCTCGCCGCCCGGGCCCTCGGTGGTGAGCCCCATCAACATGTCGCCGACGACGCGATTCTCCCAGACCCCGGTGATGCGATGCGGATCCAGCGAGGCCGGGTGACCCGGATTGGCCACGCGCAGGACCCCGTCCGCGGCCTGGCCGGGCAGGGACACGGCAAGGCACAGCAGCGCGGCGGCCAGGCAGCGGTTCATGCGGATCTCCCGAGCGCGATTTGCGAACTAGAATAACAACTGATGCCGCCGACCACAGGGAGTGCTGGAATGGACATCAGTGACTTGAGAAACGAATACAGCGGTGCGCCGCTGCGCCGCGCGGACCTCGACCCGGACCCGGGCAAGCAGTTCGCGAAGTGGTTTGAGCAGGCCCGCCAAGTGAAGCAGCCGGAGGTGAACGCCTGCACGATCGCCACTGCCGGGCTGGACGGCCGGCCGAATGCGCGCACCGTGCTGCTGAAGTATTTCGACGCGGACGGGTTCGTGTTCTTCACCAACCTGCAGAGCCGCAAGGCCCGCGAGATGGCGGAGAATCCCTCGGTCGCCATGCTGTTCTTCTGGCAGACGCTGGAGCGGCAGGTCTGCATCCGGGGCAAGGTGGAGCGGGTCAGCGCCACCGAGGCGATGAAGTATTTCGCGCGCCGCCCGCGCGACAGCCAGCTCGGCGCCTGGGTGTCGGAGCAGAGCGCAATCATCAGCACCCGGACGGTGCTGGAGATGAAGATGGAAGAGTTCAAGCGCAAATTCGCGGCCGGCGAAGTGCCGCTGCCGTCTTTCTGGGGCGGTTTCCGTGTGCGGCCGGAGGAAATCGAGTTCTGGCAGGGCCGCGCCTCGCGCCTGCACGATCGCCTGCGTTACCGGCGGGTCGACGACACCTGGGTCATCGAGCGTCTCGCGCCCTGAGCTCGGCCGCAAAGGCAGTCAGCGCCGTGGCGCCGACCACGTCGCGCGGAGCCAGCGGCAAATCGAGGCGCGGCAGTGCGGGCAGCGCCTCGCTCAGGGTAGCGAGGTGCCGTTCTTCCTGGGCGCGCCGCTCGGCCAGGAAATCGCCGGGGTCCGGCGGCGCGCGCTTGTTGATCACCAGCGCCCCGACCGTGATGCCGGCGGCGCGCAGCTTGCGCTCGAGCTCGATGGTCTCGAGCACCGGCAGGCGTTCTGCCGCCAGCACGATGATGAAGGCCGTGACGCCGGGATCGGCGAGCGTGTCCCTGAGCCGGGCGAAGCGCTCGCGGCGCCGGTTCAGGATATGGCGTATGCGATCGTCGCGCGTGCCGCTTTCTCCGCCGCCACCCAGCACGTGGTCGCCGAGGTGTTGGTCGGACGCAAGGTTCGCCAGCGCCTGGTCGAAGCGCCCGGCGCGCTCGCGCCGCGCCAGCAGGCCTTCGGTCCAGGCAGCCATCATTTCCGGCAGCGCCATCAGGCGCGCCGTGTGGCCCGACGGCGCGGTGTCGAACACCAGCAGGTCGTAGTCCCTGAGGCCCTGTTCGACCGACTCGGCGATGCGTTCGAGCAGCGCCGCCTCCTGCATGCCGGGCGCTTCGCGCGACAGCGCCATATGGCGGTCGACCTCGCCGGCGAGGTGCTCGGGCATGAGCCGGCGCAACGCCGCGCCGACCTCGGCGAGGTGTTCCTCGACCACGCGCTCCGGATCCAGTTCCACACCGTCGAGGTTGGGCGCCAGCCGCACCGCCCGCGGCCCGACGGCGCGGTCCCACAGGTGCCCCAGGTTGTGTGCCGGGTCGGTGGAAATGACGAGTACCCGGCGGCCGGCCTCGGCCTCCGCCAGCGCCACGCAGGAGGCGACCGTGGTCTTGCCGACCCCGCCCTTGCCGCCGAAGAACAGGATGCGCCGTTGGCGGGCGAGGCTCAGCAGCACCGCAGGTGATCCAGCGGCGAGTGCTCCATGCCCATGCGGCGATGCCAGTCGTGGAACTGCTCGTAGAGCAGCGGCATCAGCTCCATCGTGTACCACGAGGCGGGGTTGGGCACGCCGAGCGTCTCGGCGAACACCAGCAGCATGAACAGGTCTTCCTCTTCCCGCTTGAGGCGTGCGAAGCCCCGCCGGTACGGCGCCACGTAGTACTCGTGCAGCCCCCGCGAGAGCTGCTCGAGCAGGCCGTCCCGGCGGTCCTCGCCCACCGGCGCTAGCCGCGCTGCTGCGCCGCCGCCGCGCCCTTGGTGCCGCGGCTCATCGCGATCGCCGCCTCCAGCGCGACCCACAGCGCCGCCAGCAGGATGACGATGTCCATGCCGAGCAGCAGCCAGTTCTTCTGCTGGTAGAACTGCCCGAGCTGCACCAGCAGTGCATACACGGACATGGTCAGCAGGAAGGCCAGCGGGACGGCCGTGAACCAGGCCGGCCGGCCCTGGCGGATCAGGATCACCGAGATGATCGACAGCGTGAGGCCCGCCAGCAGCTGGTTGGTGGTGCCGAACAGCGGCCAGATGATCATGCCGCCGGCGCCGTCCGCGCCGGCACCGAAGGCGAGTGCCAGGCAGCAGCCGAGCGCGATCAGCGTGCTGAGCACGACATTGACCTTGATGCCGCCGAGCTCGGCCGCTTCCTGGATGACGTAGCGCTGCAGACGCAGGCCGGTGTCCATGGTGGTGGCGGCGAACAGGATCGCCATCACCGCGAGCATGGTGGCGCCGAGCTGCTCCGGCACGCCGAAACCAGCCATCAGGATGGCGTCGCCGCCCTTCACGAAGGCCACCACGCCGCCGCCGCCGAAGCGCGAGTACATGGCCTCCCAGTCCGCCAGCGTGGCAAAGCCCGCCGTGGTGCAGATGATCGCCGCCAGCGCCAGCATGCCCTCGCCGACGGAGCCGAAGTAACCGACGAAGCGTGCGTCCGTTTCCTTGTCGAGCTGCTTCGATGTGGTGCCCGAGGACACCAGGCCGTGGAAGCCGCTGATGGCGCCGCAGGCGATCGTCACGAACAGCAGCGGCACCAGGCTGGGCGTGCCGGCCGGTACATTGTCATTGAAGGCCGGCGCGACGATCTCCGGCGCCGAGACCAGCACGGCCACGTACAGCAGCCCGAGGCCGAGGAACAGCTGCAGGCCGTTGATGTAGTCGCGTGGCTGCAGCAGCACCCAGACGGGCAGGATCGAGGCGATGCCCGCATACGCGAACAGCAGCAGGATCCACTGCGAGCGCGGCCCGAGGCCCATGACGCTCTCCGGCAGCACGATGGGAGTGGCGTTGCCGACGAAGATCAGCGCGTACAGCGCCACCACGCCGATGATCGAGACCCACAGCAGGCTCATCTGGTAGCGATAGATCATTTGCCCGATGACCAGCGCCACCAGGATCGCGCCCCAGGTCGGGATCACCGCGGTGGGCGTGGACACCAGCAGGTTGGCGATCACCACCGCGAAGGCCGCGTTGACCATCAACAGCAGCAGGAAGATCACCACCAGAAACAGGTTGCGCGCCCGCGCGCCGATGACGCTGCCGGTGAGCGTGCCGATCGACTTGCCTTTGTTGCGGACACTGGCCCACAGCGCGCCGAAGTCGTGCACGCCGGCAAAGAAAATGGTGCCGAAGATCACCCAGGCAAAGGCCGGCCCCCAGCCCCAGATGACGGCGATGGCCGGTCCCACGATCGGTGCAGCGCCCGCGACCGAGGTGAAGTGATGGCCCCAGAGGATGTACTTGTTGGTGGGGACGAAATCCACGCCGTCACGGAACTCGTGCGCCGGCGTACGGAAGTCCGGGTCCAGCCGATAGATCTTCTCGGCGATGAACTTCGAGTAGAACAGGTAGCCGAGCGCCAGCATGGCGAGCCCGAACAACAACATCGTCACAGCATTCATAGCCCCGTCCCCCTGATGTGAATCGTCGTCACCGTCGCGTCAACCGTTCGCCCCGAATCGCCCGGGATCGATTTCGATCCAGGTCGCCCGGGCGCGTGCGCACACCTTGCCGTCGGCGGCCCAGATCGCGGTCCCGGAGTAATGCTTGCGGCCGTCATGCCCGAGGCGCCAGCCGCCGACGATGTGCGGCCGCCCGGCCAGCACCGGCGCATCGACGACCACCGCCAGCCGGCCCAGCACGAGCGGTCGCTCGAGCTCTGCCAGCCAGGCCCAGGCGCCGGGACAATCCAGCGCCGCCCAGACGAATTCCGGGCGCACCGCGCCCTGCGCGTCGGCGAGTGCCTGATCCGGGGTCCATGGCGACGCGACCAGGCCGTCACCCGCGACTTCGCCGGCAAAGATGCGCAAGCCGTCGCCATGCTCACGGCCGGTGCCGCAGACGAAGCATGTCGGAAAGGCGTGCTCGACGAGCCCGTGGTAGCGCGCCGCCGCCTCCGTGGCGGCGCCCAGGCCCGGACAGTGCGGCACCTCCAGCGAAAATGGCGCGCCACGCGCCTCGGCGACCGTGGCGTCGCCGTCCGTCAGCGCGACTCCGTCCGGGCTGCGCAGCACCGCCAGCTTGCGTTCCAGCGGTGGCGGACGCCGCAGCGTCACCTCGACCGGTGGGGGCAACGCGGCGGCGAGCAGGCCGCAGGTATAGCCGCCGTTGCCCGACTCGGGCGGCCCGCAGAAGCGCTTCCCGATGACGAGTGACGCGGGCGGTGCAGAGGGTGACCGTGCCACGCGCGTGGGCCTAGTCCAGGTCCCTGCCGCAGCCGGAATAATTTCGGCCGTCGAGCACCACCGCGACGCTCGCGGGGTAGGTTTCACCGCTCATCACGTCGGTGCAGCCGCGATCCTCCACCACCACGGCGAGTTCGTGCGCTTCGGTGGTGGCCTGCCAGCGCCGCCGGGGATGGTCGGCATCCGTGATGACGCCGCCGTTGGGCACGACCACGCGGCGCTCCCCGTACTGGTAGACCATGACGATGCGCTCGGGATGGATCTCCAGCTGCCAGCCGGGCTCCTGTCCGACGCCACGAAACACCGCGCCGCGGGCGCGCGCATCGACCCAGGGAGTCTCCCGACGGTCGAGTTCGCACTGCCGGTCCTCGCCATCGAGCGTCAGCAGCGCGCGGTCGACGCCCTTGCCCCAGAAGCCGTGCCGGCCGTCGGTGTAGCGGGCGCCGGACGCAGCCTCCACCTGCGGCAGCACGATGGCACGGTCCGGCAGCATCAGCGTCAGTTCGCCGTCGCCGGGCCGCACCGCGATACGCAGTCCCTCACAATCGTAGGCGTAAGCCTCGAAGCTGAACGAGCCGACCGCCGTGCCGGCGTCGATCAGCGCCTCGAGATCCGGCGGCGGCTCATGGTCGGCGGGAGCGTCGAGTTGCGCGGTTGGCGGCTTGACCTGCTGAGGCGGCTCGGTCGGCCGCTCACTGCGGCCGCAGGCCGCCACTGCCGTCGTCGACAGCGCAAGCACCAGGACAGTCTGCTTTGCTGCGAGCATATCGGCCGTTCCCCCGGCGGCGAATCCCGCAATGCTAGCAAACCTCCCGGAGGGGTCGCGAATGCGTATTTTCACCCATGCCGGTCGAGGCGCGCGGAGAATGCGTCCAGCTTGCGCTGCAGCGCTTCGATTTCATGTTGCAGCGCAGTTACGCGACTTTCGAGCTCATCGAGGCGCGCGGCATCCGCCGTGGCGCGCGGGGCGGGGACGTCCCGAGCCACAACCGGTTCCGGCGGCGCCTCGCCGGTGAACAGCTGCATCCAGCGCGATTCGCGCCGGCCGGGCTCCCGCGGCAACTGGGCCACCAGCGGCGGTTCGCGTGCCGCCAGCGCCGCCAGCGCTGCATCCACCTCGCTCACGTCGCGCAACGGCGCCATGCGACTGGCGCGGCTGCGCAGCTCCCCGGGTGTCTGGGGGCCGCGCAGCAGGAGCTCACAGACGATCGCGAGCTCCGGCGGCGAGAGATGCAGGTTGCCGAACTGGGTGTTGCAGAAACGCTGCCGGTAACGCGTGACCCGGCCGCCGACGCCGCCGCTGCGATCGGTCACCAGGTGCTTCTTCATCAGCCCGTCGAGTACCGTCTGCACTTCGCCGCCGCTCAGTTCGAGCACCGGCTCGCGGTTGCTCTTCTGGTTGCACGCGGCGGTGAGCGCGTTGAGCGTCAGCGGGTACTGGTCCGGCGTGGTGATCTCCTTCTCGATGAGACTGCCGATGACGCGGGCTTCGAGTGGCGTGAGTTCGGTGCGCAAGAGGGCTCTCCGCAAGGCAGGCCGGTCGGGGCCGACAGACTAAGGGATAACGACACGCGGCGGTAGCGGGCGCGCTAGAATCGCGCTCCCGTCCAGTGTGCCGTGTGCCCATGCTGCTCCGCTTCGACCAGGTTTCGCTGCGCTTCGGCGACCAGCTGATCCTCTCGGCCGCCGATTTCGGCATCGAGCCGGGCGAGCGCGTCTGCCTGATCGGGCGTAACGGCGCGGGCAAGACGTCGCTGCTGAAACTGATATCCGGAACCCTCTCGCCCGACGACGGCGCGATCCAGGCGCGCGCCGGGCTGCGCATCAGCCGCCTGGAGCAGACCTTGCCGGACGAGCTCGACCTCACGGTGCGCGAGTCCGTCATGCTGGGGCTGGCCGGCGTGCGCGGGCTGGTGGACGACTACCAGCGACTGGCCGGCCGGGCGCTCGACAAGCTCGGCCTGCAGCAGCTGGAAGAACTGCATCGGCGCATCGACGCGGTGGACGGCTGGCATATCGAGCGGGCCGTGGACACGATGCTGACCGAGATGAACCTGCCCGCCGGGCGGCGGCTCGGCGAACTTTCGGGCGGCTGGCGACGCCGCGCCGCGCTGGCGCGCGCGCTGGTCGGCAAGCCGGACCTGCTGCTGCTCGACGAGCCGACCAACCATCTCGATCTTTCGTCCATCCAGTGGCTGGAGCAGCGCGTGGCCGCCTGGCCGGGCGCCGTGCTGTTCATCACGCATGACCGTGCGTTCCTGCAACGGCTGGCCACCCGCATCATCGAGATCGACCGCGGCAAGCTGGTGAGCTGGCCGGGCGACTACCGCGAGTACCTGCGGCGCAAGGCGGAGGCGATCGAAGAGGAGGAGCGGCACAACGCCGAATTCGACCGCAAGCTGGCCGAGGAGGAAGCCTGGATCAGGCAGGGCATCAAGGCACGGCGGACGCGCAACGAGGGCCGCGTCCGGGCATTGATGGAGCTGCGCGACATTCGCGCGCAGCGCGTCAGCCGCCCGGGCAGCGCGCGCATCCGCATCGGCGAGGCGGACAGCTCCGGGCGCAAGGTCATCCAGGCGAAGAACGTCAGCTACGGCTACGGGGGTGAGCCGCTGATCTCAGGGCTGGACCTGAAGATCATGCGCGGCGACCGCATCGGCCTGGTGGGCAACAACGGCGTCGGCAAGAGCACGCTGCTCAGGCTGCTGCTCGG
>DAOMOU010000065.1:0-9711 GCA_035444525.1 Gammaproteobacteria bacterium
GCGCTGCGCAGCCCGGTGGCCTGCATGAACAGGTACATCTCGTTCTCGCCCCAGAAAGTATTGAAGTCGCCGGCGACGATGACCGGCTTGCTGGACTTGACCACCAGGTCGTGCAGGTGCCGCAGCTGCCAATGGCGGTGGCGGTACTTGATCGACAGGTGCACCAGGAAAATGGCCACGTCCTCGAGTTCGAGCTCGATGATCAGGCGCTTGATGCCGGTATCGAAATAGTGGAAACGCTCGCCGTGCACGCGCGGCGCTGCGAGGAAGGCATTGGACTGCTTGCGCACGATCGGCAGGCGGTTGTTGAAGGAGCTTTCGCCGTACTTGCACTGGTAGGTGCTGTAGTGGCCTAGCTGCCGGGCGATGGCCTCGGCCTGGTTGACCATGCGCGTGCGGATCGAGCCGGTATCCACCTCGACCAGTCCGACCACGTCCGGGCTGTGGGACTTGATGAACTGCGTAATGGCGTTGAGATTGTCGGTGTTGCCACGCAGGTAGCCGGCGCCCGGGACCGGGAGGTTGAACTTCGCCCCCACGCCGGCGGCGTAGCGAATGTTGTAGAGCAGGAACTTCACGCCGCCGCCGGACAGGTGCTTCGATCTGACATCAGCAAATTCTAACCAACGCGGGGCCCTCGTGCCGCACCCGGCTCCTGCCAGGCCTGCACTTGGACTCCTTCGCCCGAGACCGCATACTGCGGCGAAGGTAGTGGAACCGGGACGAGGAGGGCGCTATGTCGGAGAGCAACCCGATCAGGGTCTATGCCGTGCATGGCTGGGAAAAAGACGAGGACTACGTGCGGCTGTTCGAGTACCTGGAGAGCGCCGACAACTTTTTCTACCGGGCGATCTCCAACCCGGACGCCCACCCGCCGGAGGGCGATGGCGTAGCGGCGCGCCGGACGCAGATCGGCGCCTTGCTCAAGGACGCCGAATGCGTGGTCTGCCCGGCGGGCACCTGGGAGCGCCACAACGACTGGGCGCGGTACACGGTTGAGACCGCTCATGCCCTCCAACTTCCGATAGTCGCGATTGAGCATTTCGGTCCAAAAAACATTGATATACGACTGAAAGGTCATGCAAATGCTACGGTGGGCTGGGACTCCCGCAGCATCGTCGACGCGATTCGTCGCGAGGCGCGCCAGGAGGACACAACGCGCTTCGACACCATCGAGTTCGACATGTAGCAACGGCGTCCGGGTCATCCAGCGACCACCCGAGCAGCGGGTTCAGTCGCCGACCGCCAGACTGATGAGTTCCGGCATGTGCGACAGCACCACCTCGGGATTCTCCCGGCGCCACTCGCGACGCGACGGAATTCGCAACCGGCCCTGGTCGTCCGCCTGGAACACGCGGCCGTTGCGCCCGCCCACGGTCGCAGTGCCCGGCTCGCCGGCCGCAAAGCGGACTTCCAGCCCGGCAGGCCTGGGCGCCAGCATGCGCGCCATGAGGCCCTGCTTCCTGACCATCCGGGAGTACTCGTCCTCGATATCGGCAAGCAGCGCATAGGGAAAGCGCTCCGTCGGCGGCGCCGAGATGTCGATGGTCATGCCGACCGACAGGCCGCCCTCGGGCGCATTGGTGCGTACCGGCGGATCCTCCTCCAGCAAGGCCTGGCTGAGCGGGAAATCCACCGTGCCATCCGTGTCGACCGGCACCTCGATGTCTCCCGATGCGCTGGCGATGACCAGCCGCAACGGCTCGTCGGCGGTGTCGGCGTCCGCGCGGCCGACGGTGTGGCGCAGCTGGATGTAGCGCGCATCGTCGAGCGGTTGGATGGTGGTGAACGCCTCGTGCAGCCTGGAATAGGGGATTTCTCGCCAGGCGTCGGCGGCGACCGCCAGTCCGCCGATCAACGTGACGGCCGCCACGGCCGCACCGAGCATGCGCCGGAAGTGTTGCCTGCGATTCATCTGCGGAAACCCCTGCTGGGCGGAACGCCTACCAGGATTTTAACGCACGCAGCCGCGGTGATTTCTTCTGCTGGTGTTCGGCCATGCGGACGAAGAGTTCGTCGAGACAGCGCAATGCCGCCACGACGTGCGGTCCCTTGTTGAGCATGACGCATTCGGCGCGCGCCGACATCGCCGCATCGGTCATCTCGCCCCGGTTGGGCTGGCCGTCCTTGATCAGGCCGTTGAGGACGCCCGTCGCCCAGATCACCGGCACGTGAGCCGCTTCGCACAGCCACAGTATCTCTTCCTGGATCTCCGCGAGGCGCGCGAAGCCGATCTCGACCCCGAGGTCGCCGCGCGCAATCATGATGGCGAACGGCTGCCTACCAGCCCCCTGGACGATGATCTCCGGCAGGTTGCGCACTGCCCGCGGTGTCTCGATCTTCGCCACGATGCCGATGGCCGCCGCCCGTCGTTCGCCGGCCCGAAGGGCCAACTCAGCCTGCAGCCGCTCGATGTCGCCTGCTTCCTGGACGAAGGAGTAGCCGACCAGGTCGGCATTCGCCGCCACGAAATCCAGGTCGGCGAGGTCCTTGTCAGTCAGCGGCGGGACCCCCAGGTCCGTGTCGGGGAAATTCAGTCCCTTGTCCGCCTTCAGCTTGAGGCCGCGCGGCGGTGCGCTGCGCACGTCCACGACAGCACCCTCGGGGAGCAGGGTACGCACCACGCCGCCGAGCCGGCCTTCATCCACCCAGACCGGCGCTCCGGGGCGCAGATTGTCGAACACGCTGGCCAAGGTACATCCGGCCTGCACCGGCCAGTCCGTGCGTACCTCGACGTCCGGACGCAGGAGCAGGAAACTGTCTCCGCTGCACAGCCGCTTGTGACCTTTGGCAGCGATGACGACGCCGGTACGGCACTTCGGTCCACCCAGGTCCATCAGCACGCGGACCGGCCTGCCGATCGACCGGGCGGCCTGCCTGACGTTCGCGATCATGGCCTGCCACTGCTTCGGTCCGTCGTGGGCGCAGTTGATTCGCACCAGGTCGGCGCCATTCTCCACCAGCGACAGGGCCAGGCCCTCGTCTTCGCCGACCTCCGCTGGGAGCGTCACCATCAGGCGGACCGTGCGCGGCCCCAGGCAGGGACCGAGCGCGCGGTCTGCGCCGGCACGAATGGCCTCGGGCCCGTGGCGCATGATGGCGGCGTCGGGAAACGGGCACGGCTCGGGATCGCCGGCGATGGCCGCCAGGGCCGCGATCACGGCGTCCAGGTTGGCCATGACGCGCCCCTCGACGCGACCCAGCGTGGACAGCCCGAACAGCCTCAGCTCATCCTGAAGCGGCCGCAGGTCCATGCGCCGCAGCACGATGTACTGTGCCAGGTTGTGGGCAGGCTCCTGGAAGCCGGGGCGCTCGATGCGCGACTCCCAGTTGGCCAGGATTTCCGCCGCGCCGTGCTCGACGTCCCTGCGCAATGCGCGCAACTCGGCCAGCAGCGCCGGAGCGCGCGAGGACGGCTGCGCAGGCGGCAAGGACCCTGCCGGGCAATGGGATACTTGGAGGGTCATCCCATCAGGCTAGGGGCGGCAGGTTGCATCGACATTACGGCCGTGTGACATGTGCCGGGGGGAGGGCGGCGGCCCGCCGGCACCGGCCCAAACCCGGGACCGCAGGCCTCAGCCTCAGGCGATCCAGAGCAGGTGGATGCTGACGCTGGTGACCACCATCAGGATGGCGTTCAGCGGCGCACCGACCTTCGCGAAGTCCGTGAACTTGTACAGGCCGGTGCCGAAAATCATGGTGTTGGTCTGGTAGCCGATCGGCGAAAGGAAACTGGTCGAGGCGGCGAACATCACCGCCAGCACCAGCGGCAGGATGTCGATCTGCAACAACTGGCCGAGCGAGATCGCCACCGGCACCAGGATCACCACCGAGGCATTGTTGCTGACCAGCTCGGTCAGCAGGGTGGTCACCGCGTACAGCGCCATCAGCACCAGGATGGGGTGCCAGCCGGAGGCATGCATCGCCAGCAGGCCGCCGAGCCAGTCCGCAGCGCCCGACTTGGTCATGGCGATGCCCAGCGGGATCACGCCCGCCAGCAGGAAGATCACGTCCCAGGACACGCTGGTGTACATGTCGTCCTTCTTCACGCAGCCGGTCGCTACCATGGCGACGATGCCGAGCAGCGCCGTGACCACGATCGGCATCGGGGTCAGCGCGGCGCCGAGCACGACGCCGGCGACGATGCCCCCTGCGATCCACATGCGCCGCCGGTCGAAGTCATCCTTGGCTTCCTCCAGCAGCACCAGGTCGTGGCGCCGCCGCAGGCTCACCAGCGCGGTGTCGGACAGTTGCAGCAGGGCGATCTCGCCGACATGCAGTTTCTCGTCCGCCAGCCGACGGCTCTGCACCATGTCCGTCTCCAGCCCGATCAGCCGCGCCTGGTAGCGCTTCCAGAAGTCCACGTCAGCCGCGGTCTTGCCCTTGAACACCTGGCGATCCCGCAGCAATACCCGCACCAGCTGGCCGTCGGCGCGCACCTGCTGTGCCCCGCCCATCTCGGACAACACCTCGACTTCCTCGGACTTTATGAGGTCCATGACCTGGCGCAGGTTGCCGCGCACCTGCAGCACGTCGCCGGCCTTGATTTTCGTGTCCTCGGCACGCTTGACGTGCGCGGTCTGGCCGCGCACCAGTTTCAGCACCTCGACGCCGGCGCGCGCCGCGAACCTGTTTTCCTCGAGCGTCTTGCCGACCAGTTCGCTCTCGTCCCGGACCCCGAGCTCGATGATGAAAGTCTCGTCGTCTTCGCCCTGGATCTTGACGCGGTCCGTTTTCGGCAGCAGCAGCCGGCCGATGGTGACGAAATACAGCAGGCCGACGCCGAGTACGATCAGACCGAGATGGGTGAATTCGAACATGCCGATCTGGCGACCGAATTCCGGCTGGTCCTTCATGATCGCCGAGGCCAGGATGTTGGTCGACGTGCCGATGAGGGTGAGCGTGCCGCCGAGCATGCCGAAAAAGCTGACCGGCATGAGCAGCCGCGAGGCCAGCATCTTCAGCCGTTTCGCCATGTCGAGCACCAGCGGAATGGCCACGGCCACGGCGGCGGTGTTGTTGATGAAGCCGGAAACGCCACCCACCAGCGCCGCGATGATCAGGATCATGCGCAGCTCCGAGTTGCCCACCAGCGGGAAGACCGCCTTGCCCAGCACGTGGATCAGCCCCGAACGCTGAATGCCGGCCGAGAGAATGAACATCGCCAGCACGGTCACGGTTGCCGTGCTGGACAAGCCGGACAGGCCCTCGCTGACGGTCGGAAAGGCGGCCTGCAGGTCGATGCCCCGGTCCAGCAGCCACTGGGAATGGCCCAGCAGCGGAATGACCATGACCGTGATGAGAATCAGGATGGCGGTGATGTCGAGCGGCAGCGCCTCCGAGGCGAACAGGTACAGTGCCCCGGCGACGACCAGGAAGACGATGGCGATTTCGACGGTCATCGGGTGCTAGTGTAATCGCTCGGCAGGAGGTGCGGGCGCCGCCGCGGCCGCAATCTGTGTGACACTGGCGCGCCGGATGCAGCGAGGACGAGCCATGAACACGACGCGACGGGATTTTCTCAAGCTCGGCGGGCTGGGCGCCGCAGCGCTTGCAAGCGGCTCGATCCTGGCGGGCTCGAAC
Source organism: Gammaproteobacteria bacterium (assembly GCA_035444525.1). Taxonomy (GTDB): domain Bacteria; phylum Pseudomonadota; class Gammaproteobacteria; order Steroidobacterales; family XN24; genus XN24. Next base: position 5,584 of record DAOMOU010000065.1, read on the forward strand.
AGCGCGTTTGCGGCCACCGAGGCGACCGGCCGCCCGCTGCGCATGCTCATCCTCGGCGGTACCGGCTTCACCGGCCCGCACCAGGTGCGCTACGCGCTCGAGCGCGGCCACCAGGTCACGCTGTTCAACCGCGGCCGGCGCAGCATCGACTGGCCGGCTGCAGTCGAGGAACTCACCGGCGACCGCGACAGCGGCGATCTCGATGCGCTGCGCGACCGCCAATGGGACGTCTGCATCGACAATCCCACCAGCGTACCGGCCTGGGTGCGGGACGCCGGCGAGGTGCTGGCCGGCAACATCGGCCATTACGTCTTCATCTCGACCCTGTCCGTGCTGGCCGAGACCAGCCGCCCGGGCCAGGCCGAGGATGCGCCACTGGCCGAGTACACCGGTGCGGACGCCATGCAGGAGACCATGGCGTCGCTGCGCGCCGACATGCGCCTGTTCGGTCCGCTGAAGGCGGCTTGCGAGGCTGAAGCCGAACGCCGCTTCCCCGGCATCAGCACCATCATCCGGCCCGGCCTGATCATCGGTCCCGGCGACGCCACCGACCGGTTCACCTACTGGCCCGTGCGCCTGGCGCGTGGCGGGGAAGTCCTCGCCCCGGGCGATGGCAGCGACCCGGTGCAGATCATCGATGCCCGCGATCTCGCCGAGTGGACCATCCGGATGGCCGAGCGGCGCGCCTTCGGGATATTCAATGCGCCGGGCCCGGATTACGAGCTGAGCATGGAGGCAATGCTTTACGGGATCCGGGCAGTTACGACGAATGGGGCCCGCTTGACCTGGGTACCCGCCGAGTTCCTGGGGCGTCATGACGTCAGGCCCTGGGCGGACATGCCGACGTGGCTGCCGGGCACCGGCGACACAGCGGGCTTTTCACGGGTCTCCAACGCCAGGGCGGTTGCTGCGGGACTGACGTTCCGCGCGTTGGCGACGACCGCCGCCGACACCTTGGAGTGGTTCCGGAGCGAGCCGGCCGAGCGTCGGGCCGAGCTTCGCGCCGGATTGTCCGCCGAGCGCGAAAAAGCCGTGCTGTCGGCGTGGCACGCGCGGGGCTGATCTTCAGCTGACGCGTACCGCCACGATATCGTCCCGGTTCTTCACCTGACAGAGTTGGAGAACAGCTGCAGCACGCCAATGCCGGCGACGAGGCGCTATGGTACCGCGCGATACGGTATTCTCGGAGGCCATGAGCAGCGTGGCATCAAGCGGACCTCGAGCGAACATCCGCTATCGGACAGGCGTCCTCGCCACGGCAGGCCGCAACCGGCTGGTAAGCCGGGCCGTCATCTGTGCCGCCGCACTGGCCTGGGCCTTGGTGGCAGCACCAGCGGCAGCGCAGCCACCCCTGGATCCTGCGGGTCTGGAGCTGGCCTCCACGCAGGCGGCAGTGGTCGACCTTGCCAGCGGCGAGCTGCTGTTCGCCAAGCATGCCGACCGGCAGGTGCCGATCGCGTCGGTGACCAAGCTGATGACCGCCGTGGTCGTACTCGACTCCGGCGCGCCGCTGGATCAATGGCTGACGATCGTGCGGCGCGCCGAGCCTGCCCCGGCGAACGCCTACTCCCGTATTCGCATCGGCTCGGAGCTGCGGCGCGCCGATCTTCTGCGCATCACGCTGATGGCCTCGGAGAACCAGGCCGCCTATGTCCTCTCGCGTCATCATCCGGGCGGGCGCGAAGCCTTTGTGGCCGCGATGAACGACAAGGCGATCGAACTCGGTATGCACGCCACCCACTTCGTGGATGCCAGTGGCCTGTCCGCAGAGAATCGCTCCACCGCCGCAGATCTGCTGCGGCTGGTCGCGGCAGCAATGGAATACGAGCTCATCAGGGAATACACGCGCACCACGGGCTTCACGGCGCAGTTCCGCAATCCGCGCTACACGCTGCAGTACGGCAACACCAACCTGCTGGTGCATCGCGAGAGCTGGGACGTCGCACTGAGCAAGACCGGCTACCTGCAGATCGCCGGGCGCTGCCTCGCCATGGTGGCCAACATCGACGGCCGACCCATCGCGATGGTGCTGCTCGATTCGCTCGGCACGCGCACGCCGCTGGGGGACGCCGGGCGCATCGGTCGCTGGCTGCGCACGGGGCAGGGCGGCAGTGTTGCAGCCGCGGCCCGCGACTATGAGCGTCAGCGACAGCGCGAATACGCCCGCGACTGACGCGGTCGACAAGTTGAGCCGGCTGCCGCATCATCCGGCGAATTCCGGGAGACTGACCCATGTCCATCCTGGCCGAACTCAAGCGCCGCAACGTGCTGCGCATCGCCGCCGCTTACCTGGTGGCCGCCTGGCTGGTCATCCAGGTCGTGGAAACCATTACGCCCTCGTTCGGCTTCGGGGACACGGCGGTGCGGGTCGTGACCCTGGTCGCCGCCATCGGGCTCGTGCCGGTGCTCGTGCTGGCGTGGGTGTTCGAACTCACGCCGGACGGCATCAGGAAGGACTCAGAAGTCGACCGGGATGCGCCGCGCCTGGCCCGGGCGGCCAGGCGGCTCGATCGCATCATTCTCGTGGTGCTGGTCCTGGCCGTGGCCTACTTTGCCGTCGACAAGTTTCTCCTGGCGGAGTGGCTGACGGCAGGCCCGGAGGGACGGGGCGGGGCAGCCACGGAGCACGCGGCGGGTCACGACACCGCGCCCGACGAGACCGCCGTGGATCGCTCGATTGCGGTGCTGGCCTTCCAGGATCTGTCCCAGGGGCACGACCACGAGTACCTGTCCGACGGAATCGCGGAGGAGCTGCTGAACCGGCTGGCCCGGATTCCGGAGCTGCGCGTCACCTCGCGCTATTCGGCGTTCTACTACAAGGGCAAGGACATCCGCCTGGCGGATATCGCGCGCGAGCTCAACGTCGGCTACATCCTCGCCGGATCGCTGCGTACCTCGGGCGACCAGGTGCGGGTCACGGCCCAGCTCGTGCATGCCGAATCCGACGTCCAGGTCTGGTCCGAGAGCTTCGATCGCAGCATGGGCGACATCTTCGTCATCCAGGACGAGATCGCCGCGGCCGTGGCGACCCAGTTGCGCGCCCGGCTGTTGGGCAGTGCGCCGCGAGCCCGCCAACCCGACCCGCAAGCCTACAGCCTCGTGCTGCAGGCGCGTCACGTCATCCGGCGCGCCACCGCCGAGGCCTACGAGGAAGCCATTCCGCTGCTGGCAGAAGCGGCAGCGATCGATCCGGGCTACGCGGTGCCCTGGGATTCACTCTCGCTGATCTACTCGACACAGGCGGGCAGGGGCCTGCGGCCCTCGGAGGAGGGCTACGGGCTCGCTGCCGAGATGGCCCGGAAGGCGTTGGAAATCGACCCGGAACATGCGCCCGCCCACGCGCGGCTCGGCTGGATCGAAATGACCCACCACAAGGACCTCGGCGCCGCGGCCGGGCACTTCGAGCGTGCGCTGGCACTGGACCCGGGCGACATCGGCATCATCGCCAACGCGGCCGTCCTGCTGCAGACGCTGGGCAGGATCGAGCAGGCGACCGTGCTGCTCGAGCACCTCACGCTGCGTGATCCCGTCTGGACCGGCGGCCACTACAACCTGGGCTACTACTACCTCGCCGCCGCACGGTGGGACGACGCCATCGACTCGTACCGGACCGCGTTGCGGCTGAGTCCGGGGAGGATCGGTGCCAACAATTTCATCGGCATCGCGTTGTTGAAGAAAGGCGACGCGCAGGCGGCCAGGCAGGCATTCGAGCAGGAACCCCATGAGGTGTTGCGGCGACTGGGACTCGTGATGGCCGACCACGCACTCGGCCGCAACGCCGAGGCCGATGCCGGGATGGCGGAGCTGATCGCCGAGCACGAGCGCGATTGGGCGTATTACATCGCCGCGGTTTTTGCCTTCCGGGATAACATCGAGGCTGCCTTCAAGTGGTTAGACAAGGCCGTCGAATACAACAGCTCGGGGCTGCAGGGCATCCTCGTCAATCCCTTGTTGCGCAGCCTGCATGCGGATCCGCGCTGGTTGCCCTTGCTGGAGTCGATGGGCAAGTCGCCGCGGCAGCTCGATGCGATTCGCTTTGAGGTCACCATGCCCCGATAGGCCGGAGATCTTACTGCGCATAATGTATATTATGTTAACTGATATGTCGACCTGAAATCGGGCTGGAAG
>DAOMOU010000066.1:0-9705 GCA_035444525.1 Gammaproteobacteria bacterium
TGATGCCGAGGCCCTGCAGGCCGTCGGGCACGTCGCTGTACTTGAGCTTCTCGCGAATGCCGGCGAGCGCGATGATCGCCAGCGCCCAGCCCACGCCGCTGCCCAGGCCGTAGGTGACGCTCTGCGCGAAATCGTAGTTGCGCTCCACCATGAAGAGACTGCCGCCCAGGATGGCGCAGTTCACGGTGATCAGCGGCAGGAAGATGCCGAGCGCGGAATACAGTGCCGGGAAGAAGCGATCCAGCGTCATCTCCAGGATCTGCACCATCGCGGCGATGACGCCGATGTAGGTGATCAGGCCGAGGAACGACAGGTCCACCTCCGGCAGGCCGGCCCAGTCGAGCGCGCCGGGACGCAGTATGTACTGGAAGATCAGGCTGTTTGCGGGAACGGTGATGGCCTGCACCACGACTACTGCCAGCCCGAGCCCGATGGCCGTCTCGACCTTCTTGGACACGGCCAGGAAGGTGCACATGCCAAGGAAGAAGGCGAGCGCGAGATTCTCGATGAAGACCGCGCGCAGGAAAAGTCCGACCAGGCCTTCCATCACAGCGCCTCGGTCCGGTGGACCACGTGGATCTGGTAATCGGGCTTCTCCACCTGCGCCGGCTTCCAGGCACGGATGGCCCAGATCATCAGCCCGATGATGAAGAAGGCCGACGGCGCCAGCAGCATCAGGCCGTTGGGCACGTACCAGCCCCCCTCGGTGGCCAGCGGCAGGATCTCGATGCCGAACAGCTTGCCGCTGCCGAACAGCTCGCGGAAGAACGCCACCACCAGCAGCACCACGGCATAGCCGAGGCCGTGGCCGAGGCCGTCAAGCACACTCGGCCCGACCGGATTGCTCGAGGCGTAGGCCTCGGCACGGCCGAGCACGATGCAGTTGGTGATGATCAGGCCGACGAACACCGAGAGTTGCCGGCTGATGTCATAGGCGAAGGCCTTGAGGAACTGGTCGACCAGGATGACCAGCGAGGCGATGATGGTCATCTGGATGATGATCCGGATGTTGCCCGGCATGTGGTTGCGGATCGAGCTGATGGCCGCGCTCGACGCGCCGATCACGAAGGTCAGCGCCAGCCCCATGATGAGCGCCGGGATCATCTGCGTCGTGACCGCCAGCGCCGAGCACACACCGAGCACCTGCAGGGTGATCGGGTTGCGGTCGATGACCGGTTCGAACAGGATCTTGCTTGCGCCGCTCATGCCCCCTCCTCGCGCAGCCTTGCCAGGAACGGCCCGAAGCCGTTGTCCCCCAGCCAGTACTTGACCATGTTGCTGACGCCGTCGGCGGTCAGCGTGGCGCCCGAAATGCCGTCGATCGACCACTCCGCCCACTCGGAGGCCGGATCCACGCCGCCGCGCACGACCTGCAACCGGACCTCGCCCTCGGGGCCGAACACGCGCTTGCCGACCCATCGTTCCAGCCAGCGGGGATTCTCGATCTCGCCGCCCAGGCCCGGCGTTTCCGCATGCTGGTAGAAGGTCAGCCCGAGCACCTCGTTGCCGTCGCCGGACAGCGCCAGGAAACCGTACATGGTCGACCACAGGCCGTAGCCGTGCACCGGCAGGATGATCTTGTCGATGCGGCCCGCCGATTCGACCAGGTAGACCGGCGCATAGTTCGCCCGCCGGCTGATCCCCGCGATGTCTTCCCAGGGCGGGATCGCCGTGCTCAGCGCCGGGTCGCGAGACGCGATCTGCTGATCAAAGGTGGCGGGATCGAATGCGTCGCTGAAGCGGCCGGTGTCGAGTTCCACCAGGCGCGGCTGGACGCCGGCAAACAATTCATCGATGGCGCGCCCGGGCTCCATCAGGCCGGCCACCTCGAGAATTCGCTCCTTGCGCGCCAGTTCCACGTTGCGCAGCTGCATCGGCTTGAGCATGACGGCTGCGGACGACACCAGCACCGAACAGATCAGCGACAGCACGACAGTCACGAGCAGCATCTTGCCGACGCTGTCGTTCGGCAGGCTCGCGAGGCGTGCGAACAGGCCGCCGGCGGGCTTGTGAGTCGGCTCAGACATAGCGTCGTTGCCTTTTGCGGACGTTGGCCTGGACGACGAAGTAGTCGATCAGCGGCGCGAACACGTTGGCCAGCAGGATCGCCAGCATGATGCCCTCCGGGAATGCCGGGTTGATGACCCGGATCAGCGCGGTGAGTATCCCGATCAGGGCGCCGAAGATGAGCTTGCCGCGAGACGTCATCGCGGCGCTGACCGGATCGGTCGCCATGAATACCATGCCGAAGGCGAATCCACCGGTGAGCACGTGCCATTGCCAGGAGAGATGGTGGTATGGATTGCTGTCCGGCCCGGCCAGCCCGTTGATCAGCAGCACCGTGCCGACCATGCCCAGCAGCACGCCCAGCATGATGCGCCAGGAGGCGACGCGCGTGTACAGCAGGAACGCGGCGCCGATGAGGCAGGCCAGCGCCGATTCGGCGCCGATGGTGCCCGGCAGGAAGCCCATCCACATGTCGCTCAGCGTGTAACCCGCCGCCTCGATCGCCTCGAGCCCGCCCTGCGGCGCCAGCGCCAGCGGGGTCGCGCCGCTGAAACCGTCCACAGCGACCCAGACGTCGTTGCCGGAGTTCTGCGCCGGGTAGGCGAAATACAGGAAAGCCCGCCCGGTAAGCGCAGGATTGAGGAAGTTCTTGCCGGTGCCGCCGAAGACTTCCTTGCCAATCACCACGGCGAAGGAGATGCCGAGCGCGACCTGCCAGAGCGGAATGGTCGGCGGCAGAATCAGCGTGTACAGCATCGAGGTAACCAGGAATCCCTCGTTGACCTCGTGGTTGCGGGTGATGGCGAATACCACCTCCCAGAAGCCGCCCGCCGCCAGCGTGACGATGTACACGGGCAGGAAATACAGGAAGCCGTGCCAGAAACAGGCCACGACACTGTCCGGGTCGTAGCCGATGCCCATGGCGGCCAGCACGCTGCCGCGCCAGCCCTCGGCCGCCGCGACGCCCATCTCCGCCATGGCGAGATTGGCCTGCAGCCCGATGTTGTACATGCCGAACAATGCGCAGGGCAGAACCGCAATGACCACATAGGTCATGACGCGCTTGAGGTCGATGGCATCCCGCACGTGCGGCGCGCTCGGGGTGACGTCGCGCGGCGTGTACAGGAAGGTGTCCACCATCTCGTAGAGGGCGCCGAGCTTCTCGAAGCGTCCGCCGCGGCTGAACATCGGCTCGATCCGGTCGAGCATCTTGCGCAAACCGGCCATCAGCCTTCCTTCTCTATCTGGTCGAGGCGCTCCCGCAGCACCGGGCCGTAGTCGTACTTGCCCGGGCACACGAAGGTGCAAAGCGCCAGGTCTTCCTCGTCGAGCTCCAGCGCCCCGAGGCGCTGGGCCTCGTCCGTGTCGCCTACGACCAGCGCCCGCAACAGCTGCGTGGGCAGTATGTCCAGCGGCATGACGCGCTCGTAGGAACCGATCGGCACCATGGCCCGCGGGCTGCCGTTCTGGCTGGTGGTCAGGGCAAACCGTCGTGTGCGCGGGCTGAAACTCGACAGGAAGGCGCGCGTCACCGACACCTTCTCGCCGCCGGGCCGCAGCCAGCCGATGAGTTCCCGCTGGCGGCCTTCCGCCAGCACGGTGACCTGCTGGTGATAGCGCCCGAGGAACCCGGCCCAGCCGACCGCCCGGTAGCCGCTCCAGACGGAACCGGAAAGCACCCGCCCCTCGATGTCGTCCTGGATTTCACCGGTCACCAGCGGCTCGATATGGGCGCCGAGCCGCGTGCGCAGCAGCCGCGGGTTTTTCACCATCGGACCGGCGAGCGACACCACGCGAGTCGGGTCGATGCGGCCCGTGGTGAACAGCCGGCCGATGGCGATGACGTCCTGGTAACCCAGGTGCCACACAGTGCGGTCTGCGCCCACCGGGTAGAGGAAATGAATGTGAGTGCCGACCAGGCCGGCCGGATGCGGGCCGGTGAATTCCGCCACCTGCAGCGTCGCCACGTCCGTCGGCACCGGTAACGGAGCGTCGGTCGCCTTGCAGACGAAGGTCGCGCCGGGCGTCAGCCTCGACAGCACCGCCACGCCGTTCGAGAAGGCCTCGGCCGCCTCGCCGACGACCACGACCGGGTCCGGCGCCAGCGGATTGGTGTCCATGGCATTGATGAACAGGGCGTGCGGGGTGGTAGCCGGGTCCGGCACCTTGCTCCACGGCCGCGTGCGCAGTGCGCACCACAGGCCGGAACGGGTCAGGTTCTCGACCACCAGGTCACGATCCAGCCCCGCCAGCTCGCCGGCCGACCAGCGGTCGAAGGTTTCCTCTTCTTCGCCCTCCAAGCGGATGATGACCGACTGCAGTGCGCGCCGGGCGCCGCGCCGCACGGTGGACACGATGCCGGCGCCCGGCGAAGTGATGGTGACACCGGGCCGCCGCCGGTCGCTGAACAAGGGCTGGCCGAGCTTGACCCGGTCACCTTCCTGGACGTGCATCGAGGGCCTCAGATCGAGGTAATCACGCCCCAGGACCGCAACCGAGGCGACGGGTCGGGCGGTCTCGATGGTCTGCTGTGGCTCGCCCTGGATCGGCAGGTCCAGGCCGCGGCGAATTCTGATCGGCATGCAGTTCCCGCGAATCGCTGATGCGGCGCGCGAGCGAGGCCTGCGCGCCTTGTTTTCATTGTGACGAAGTATACCCGAGACGAGGCCTCAGTTGGGCCGCCCGGCGGCCGCGCGATAGCGCTTCGCGGCCGCTGCACTGACGCGGTCCAGCAAGGCCGGGGCGAGCCGGTCGAGCCACCAAAGCAGGCGCATTTCCCACGGGAACACCACCAGCGCGCGGTCGCGGGCCACGCCGCCGAGTATCCGCCCGACGGCGGCCTCGACGCTGATGAAGCGGAACGGCACCGCCGCCTCGGCGGTATCGCGGTCGACGCCCACCATCAGGGCATTGTCGAGGATCCGGGTATGGATGAACCCGGGACAGACCGCGGTCACGCCGATCCCCAGCGCCCTGCCCTCCGCGCGCAGTGAGCGCGACAGCCCGACCACGCCGTGCTTGGTCGCGCTGTAGGCGGCGTACAGCGGCCCGGGCAGGAGCCCGAAAGCGGAGGCAACGTTGACGATCCGTCCGCCGCCGGCATCCGCCATGCGCTGCCAGGCCGCCTGGCAACCGTTCATCACGCCCAGCAGATTGATCTCGACCACCTGCCGCCAGAGCTCCGGCCTCATGTCCCGCGCGTCCGCCGCGGCGCCGATGCCGGCATTGTTGAACAGCAGGTCCACCTGCCCCATGTCGCGCCACGCCGCCGCGAAGGCCGACTCGAAGGCATCCGCATCGCGCACGTCGAGGCGTACGGCGATGGCATCGTAACCGGCGCCGCGCAGCGCCGCCGCGGCGCTTTCGCCGGCGGGGCCGTCCCGGTCGCTGAGCCGGACGCGCGCGCCGGCGGCCGCCAGGCGGACGGCGAGCCCCAGGCCGATGCCGGAGGCGGCGCCGGTGATGAACACCGCCTTGCCTGCATAGGCACGACGCAGCGCTGCGTCGTTCACTGCGGCCTCCCCGGATAGCCGGAAATCCGGCGCATGATCGCGCGCTTGATGCCGCCGGGAAGCGGTTTCGACAAGGCACGCAACCAGCGGTACCGCGTGCCGACGTGCCACATCAAGCGGCGCCCGTGCGCCGCGCGCCACACGACCTCGGCGACGTCCTCGGCCGTCAGCTCCACGCCCAGGCGGTCCATGGCATGGGTGCGGCGGCCGGCGATCATCGGCGTGGCGACGAAAGCCGGCATGATGCAGGCAATGCGGATACCGTGCCGCCGCCACTCGATGTCCAGCGCCTCCGACAGGCCACGGACGAACATCTTGCTCGCCGCGTAGGTGGCGAAATCGGGGGTGCCGTACTCGGCCGAGGCCGAACTGAGGTTCACCACGCGTCCACGCGCGCCTTGCAGCATCGGAAAGGCGGCCAGCAGCACCTCGACCACGCCGCGCGAGTTCACCTCGATCAGCTGGCGATGATCTGCTGGCGGCATCTCCTCGAAGGGCCCGACCCTGAGCACGCCTGCGTTATTGACGAGCAGGTCCAGCCCGGCAGCCGCGCCGCCGCAAAAGTCGATCAGTGCCGCCCGCAGCGCGTCGGCGTCGAGTACGTCGCAGGGATAGACCCGGGCGGCGTCGGTGCCGAATTCCTGCCGGACGGCCGCCAGCGCTGCCGCATCCCGGTCGCAGATTCCCACTTGCCAGCCACGTGCGGCGAACAGCCGCGCGGTCGCGCGGCCGATGCCGGACGCTGCACCGGTGATGAAGACCCTGGATTGCATGCCTCGCCCCCCGCCAAGGCGGGCAGCTTAGCGTTCGGCGCGGCGCACGTGAAGCGCCGCGAGGCACGCGGCGGCGCGCGCTTCAGTCGCCGCCGACCGGCAGGTGCGTAAAGCCCTCCGGCGAGCCGAGACCGAGGCGGTCGCGGCGCGCGGTGGGCGGGCTCTGCACGTACAGGCCGAGCAGTTCGGCGAGCGCATGCAGGGCGCGCAGGTGACAGCGCTCGTAACCATGGGTCGCGTCGGTGCCGAAACACACCAGCGCGGTACGGATGTCGTTGCCGGCCTCGATCGCGGAGGCGCTGTCGCACTTGTAATGGCGAAACACGTCGCGCTGGTGCCGGATACCATAATCCCTGCACAGCCCGAGCAGCTTGTGGGTCAGGTGATAATCGAAGGGCCCGGCGGAATCCTTCATGCAGATGGTGACGCCGAACTCGTCGCCCGCCTGCACCGGTGCCACCGGCCCCGTGTCGACCGTGACCATTTCTGCGACGTCGCCGTGCAGCACCGCCGAGGCGCCGGAGCCCACCTCCTCGCTGATGGTGAACAGCAGGTGGCAATCGACCGGCAGCGGCGTCTTGCTCTCGACGAGGGCCTTGGCCACCGCCAGGACCGTAGCCACGCCGCCCTTGTCATCCAGGTGTCGCGAGTTGATGAAGCCCGAGGGCGTGATCTCCGGCTGCGCGTCGACGGCGACGAAATCGCCCCGGTTCAGGCCGAGACGCACCAGGTCGCCGCGGGTGAAGCATTCCTCGTCGAGGCGCAGTTCGACCGAGTCCCAGCTCACCGGCAGGCTGTCGATCTCCAGGTTGTAGGCGTGGCCCGACGCCTTCACCGGCAGGATGGTGCCGCGATAGCTGTCGTGATCGGTGTAGACCGTGACGCGGGCGCCCTCGGCGAAGCGGCTCGACCAGGTGCCGATCGGCATCAGCTCCAGCCGGCCGTTGTCCTTCAGGTCGGAGGTGATGGCGCCGAGCGTGTCCAGGTGGGTGACGATGGCGCGGTCCGGACTGCCCTGCGCACCCTTCAGGTCGGCACGAATGGCGCCCCGCCGCGTGATCTCGGCCGGGATCTCCAGCTCCTCGAGCCGGCGCAGCGTATAGCGCACCGCCTCGTCCGTGAAGCCGGCCGGGCTCGGGATCCGCAGCAGCTCTACCAGCACTTCCTGCAGGTAGTCGAGGTCAATCTCCAGTGGGGTCATCGCTCACCTGTACGGTCTGTGGAAACAGGAAATCGAGAAAGCGCTCGGCGGTCGGCTGCGGCTCGTGGTTGGCCAGGCCCGGCCGTTCGTTGGCCTCGATGAACACGTGCTCGTCGCCGGCGGGATCCGGCACCATCAGGTCCAGGCCGACGACCGGGATACCAAGCGCGCGCGCCGCCCGCTCGGCGACGTCGCGCAAGGTCGGCGAAAGCCGGTCGGTCACGTCGTGCAGTGTCCCACCGGTGTGGAGGTTGGCGGTCTCCCGCACCCGCAGCGTCCGGCCTGCCGGCAGCACGTCGGCCGGCGTGAAGCCCCGCTTCTCCAGGCAGCGTACCGTTTCGTCGTCCATGGGAATACGGCTCTCGCCCCCGGTGGCCGCTGCACGCCGCCGGCTCTGCTTCTCGATCAGCGTGCGGATGTCGAGCCGGCCGTCGCCGGTGATCTCGGCGGGCCGGCGCAGCGCCGCCGCCACGACCTGGTAGTCGATGACGACGATGCGCAGGTCCTCGCCCTCGGCAAAGGACTCCAGCAACACGCGCTCGCAGCTCCGCGACGCGGCAGCGATCGCCTGCTGCATCTCCTGCTCGTTGCTCACGCCGACCGCCACGCCGATGCCCTGCTCGCCTCGCGCCGGCTTGACCACGATCCGGCCGTGCTTCGCCAGGAACGCGGCATTCTCATCGGCCTCCCCGGCGATGCGCTGCGCCGGCACCCGGAGCCCGGCGCCGGCCAGCACCTTGCGCGTGATGCGCTTGTCGTCGCAACGGCTCATGGCGACGGCGCTGGTGAGCTCGCTGAGCGATTCTCGGCAGATGATGCTGCGTCCGCCGAGCGTGAGGGCGAAGTACCCTTCCTCGGCGTCCACGAGCTCGACGCCGACACCGCGGCGACGCGCCTCGTCGACGATGATGCGGGCGTAGGGATTGAGGGTGTCGTAGTTGTCCGGGCCGACGAACAGCGGCTCGTTGATGGCGTTCTTGCGTTTCAGTGAGAACACCGGGACACGCTCGAAGCCCATCTTCTCGTACAGACGGATGACCGCCTGGTTGTCATGCATCACCGACAGGTCCATGAATGCGCGGCCGCGAGCGGCGTAATGATCCGCAATCCAGGCCACCAGCGCGCGGCCGATGCCCGGCTGGACGGCCTGCGGGTCCACCGCCAGGCACCACATGCTGGAGCCCTTTTCCGGATCGCCGAAAGCGTGCACGTGGTCCACGCCCGTGACGGTCCCGATGATCCGGCCGCTGTCCTCCTCCTCGGCAACGAAAAAGGACAGCGTCCTCGACTTGCGGCGCGCCATCACGAAGTCCGGGCTGGGCGGCACCATCCGCCGGGCGCTCAGCAGGCGATGCATGGCCTCGGCATCGCGGCGATCGCGCAGCCGGCGCACGGTGAAGCCGCGCGGCTGGACACGCGCCGGCAGGTACTTGAAGAACCACAGCCGGTAGGTATGCGAGGGATCGAGGAACAGCTCCTGCGGCGCCATCGCAAGCACGACGTGCGGGTCGCGCAGGTAAAGTCCGATGTCGCGCTGGCCCGGCGCTTCTTCCAGCAATGTCCTGGCAAGCTCGGCGTTGTCGCCGAAAGTGTGCGCGAACACCAGCCGCCCCCAGCCGCAATCGACCACGGCGTTGGGCTTCAGGGGCGTTCCCTTGTGCTGCGGATCGCCCTCGCCGAAGCCGCGCAGGGTGGCCGATCCCTGTCGGTCCAGTCGATGGCGTGACCGGTCCGACTGCGACGCGGTCGCCCGTGTCGGATGCTTGTCGCTGCCCGTGGGCTTCTTGCCGCTCATCGCCTCACAGTCCGTGGGTCTGCATCCACAGCTCGAATACAGCGAGCTGCCAGAGCTTCGAACCGCGCAGCGGCGTGAGGTGCTCTTCGGGCGCCGCCAGAAGTCGCTCGACATAATCGCGCCGGAACACGCCGCGCTCACGCGCCGCGCGCCCGGACAATGCGTCGCGCACCATGGCGAGGCTGTCGCCGCGCAGGTACTTGAGGGCCGGCACCGGGAAATAGCCCTTGGGACGGTCGATGACCCCATGCGGGATGACCCGGCGCGCAGCCTCCTTGAGCACGCCTTTGCCCTCCTGCGCCAGCTTGAGGCGGGCCGGGCAACGCGCCGCCAGCTCCACGACTTCGTGGTCGAGGAACGGCGTGCGCGCCTCCAGTCCCCAGGCCATGGTCATGTTGTCGACGCGCTTGACGGGAT
>DAOMOU010000067.1:0-9246 GCA_035444525.1 Gammaproteobacteria bacterium
CCAGGTGTGATGGTCGATGACTTCGAAGCCCGGCCGGTTGTAGCGCGCCGCCAGGGCGCGCTCGGCGATCGCCATGCCGACGGCATTGGCCAGGCCCTGCCCGAGCGGACCGGTGGTGGTCTCGATGCCGAGCCCCGGCTCGTATTCTGGGTGGCCGGCGGTACGGCAGCCGAACTGGCGGAAGTTACGGATCTCGTCCATGGCCAGCGGGTAGCCGGACAGGTGCAGCAGCGAGTAGAGCAGCATCGAGCCGTGGCCGTTCGACACCACGAAACGGTCGCGGTTTGCCCAGCGCGGGTTGGCGGGATTGTGGCGGTGGAAGTCGTTCCAGAGGACCTCGGCGATGTCCGCCATGCCCATCGGCATGCCCGGGTGGCCGGAATTGGCTTGCTGGACGGCATCCATGCTCAACGCGCGAATGGCGTTGGCGAGATCTCTGCGCGAGGGCATCTCGGCTCCGGAAAATCGCGTGGCGGCTAAACCCGGCATGTTCGCCCAATCACGTCGCAGCGGCAAGTGCGAAAGGGCTTGCGCTGCGCCGGACCTGCAATGAATTCAATCCATTATGTTCAGTCGCGCCACTTGATCGAACAGCCCACCGAGGGCAGTTGCTGGTCGGGCCCCCGGCCGGTCGCGGCCACCTCGCGCATGGCCTCGAACAGCTCGCGGCGCTCAGCGGCTGCCGGCCGGCCCGGCGTGGCGCCGTCGATCCGGCCGCGGTAGCACAGCCTGAGGTCGGCGTCGTAGCCGAAGAAATCGGGCGTGCACACGGCCCCGTAGGCGCGGGCGACCTGCTGGCTCGAGTCCAGCAGGTAAGGAAAAGGCAGGTCCATTTCCCTGGCCAGGCGCGCCATTGCCTCCGGGCCGTCCTGCGGGTAAGCCTCGATATCGTTGGGCATGATCGCGACGCTGGCCACGCCGAGCTCGAGCAGCTCGCGGCAGTCCCGCACGATGCGTTCCAGCGCCGCCTGCACGTAGGGACAGTGGTTGCAGATGAACATCACCACGGTGCCCTGCGGGCCGCGGCAATCGGCCAGGCTCCAGGCTCGGCCCTCGGAGTCGCAAAGCGTGAAATCGGGCGCACGGGCGCCGAGGGTCGCGGCCGGGGTGTCGGTCCTTGCCATGCTCTCGCTCCTTGCCGCGGCGCGGCGGCTTATGTGACGCGCGTGGCCCTTCGAAGGGCCGCAGCCGTTATACTATCGCCCTTTTTCAGCCCCATTACGGAACCCAGCGCATGGCCAATGACTTCCTGTTCACCTCGGAATCCGTCTCCGAGGGCCACCCGGACAAGATCGCGGACCAGGTCTCCGACGCCGTGCTCGATGCGATCCTCAAGGAGGATCCCAGAGCCCGCGTCGCCGTCGAAACCATGGTCAAGACCGGCATGGCGATCATCGCCGGCGAAGTCACGACCACCGCCTGGGTGGACCTGGAAGATCTCACCCGCCGCACCATTCTCGACATCGGCTACAACAGCTCGCAGCTCGGCTTCGACGGCGCAACCTGCGCGGTGCTGAACGCCATCGGCAAGCAGTCGCCGGACATCGCGCAGGGCGTGGACCGCAGCGACCCGCGCTCGCAGGGCGCCGGCGACCAGGGCCTGATGTTCGGTTACGCCACCAACGAGACCGAGTCGCTCATGCCGGCGCCGATTCACTTCGCGCACAAGCTGGTCGAGCGCCAGGCCATCGAGCGCAAGAACGGCACGCTGCCGTGGCTGCGCCCGGACGCCAAGAGCCAGATCACCTTCCGCTACGAGGACAACCGGCCGGTCGGCATCGATGCCGTCGTGCTGTCCACCCAGCACTCCCCGGAGATCGGCCAGAAAGAGCTGCAGGAAGCGGTCATGGAGGTGATCATCAAGCCGGTGATCCCGGAAGAATGGCTGGCCTCCTGCAAACGCTTCCACATCAATCCGACGGGCGCCTTCGTCATCGGCGGGCCGCTGGGCGACTGCGGGCTGACCGGGCGCAAGATCATCGTCGACACCTACGGCGGCATGGCGCGGCACGGCGGCGGCGCCTTCTCGGGCAAGGACCCCTCCAAGGTCGACCGCTCGGCCGCGTACGCGGCGCGCTGGGTCGCGAAGAACATCGTTGCGGCAGGCCTCGCGGACCGCTGCGAAATCCAGATTTCCTACGCCATCGGCGTCGCCGAGCCCACCTCGATCACGGTCGAGACCTTCGGTACCGGCAAGGTGTCCAACCAGCGCCTGACCCAGCTGGTGCGCGAGCACTTCGACCTGACGCCGTACGGCATCATCCAGGGGCTGGACCTCATCCGGCCCATCTACCAGGCGACCGCCGCGTACGGGCATTTCGGCCGCGACAACCCGGCCTTCACCTGGGAGCACACGGACAAGGCCGAGGAACTGCGAAACGAGGCGTGAGTTTCCGGCGAAAGCACCTTGCATGACCCATTCTTGATTCCGGAGCAGACATGAGCAGCCAGACCGCACAAGCCCTCAAGCCCGATTACCTGGTGGCCGACATCGGCCTGGCCGACTGGGGACGCAAGGAAATCGCGATCGCCGAGACCGAGATGCCCGGCCTGATGGCGCTGCGTGCAAAGCACGGCAAGGACCAGCCGCTGAAGGGCGCCCGGATCGCCGGCAGCCTGCACATGACCATCCAGACGGCGGTGCTGATCGAGACGCTGGTCGAGCTCGGCGCCGACGTGCGCTGGGCGTCCTGCAACATCTACTCCACCCAGGATCACGCCGCCGCCGCGATCGCCAAGGCCGGCGTGCCGGTGTTCGCCTTCAAGGGCGAGACGCTGGACGAGTACTGGGAGTTCACGCACCGCATCCTGGAGTGGGGCGACGGCGGGCTGCCCAACATGATCCTGGACGACGGCGGCGACGCCACGCTGGCCGTGACGCTCGGCGCGCGCGCCGAGCAGGACCCCTCGCTGCTGGAGAACCCCTCCAGCGAGGAAGAGGTCGCGCTGTTCAAGGCGCTCAAGCGCCGCATCGAGGCCCGCCCGGGCTGGTATGCCAAGGCGCAGCAGAGCATCCGCGGCGTGACCGAGGAGACCACCACGGGCGTGCACCGGCTCTACCAGATGGAAAAGGAGGGCCGACTGCCCTTCCCCGCCATCAACGTGAACGACTCGGTCACCAAGAGCAAGTTCGACAACCTGTACGGCTGCCGTGAATCGCTGGTGGACGGCATCAAGCGCGCCACGGACGTCATGATCGCCGGCAAGATCGCGCTGGTGGCCGGCTACGGCGACGTGGGCAAGGGCTGCGCGCAGTCCCTGCGCGGCCTGGGCGCCACGGTGTGGGTCACCGAGATCGACCCGATCTGTGCGCTGCAGGCCAGCATGGAAGGCTACCGCGTCGTGACCATGGACGAGGCCGCCGACAAGGCGGACATCTTCGTCACCGCGACCGGCAACTACCACGTCATCACCCGCGAGCACATGGCCCGGATGAAGAACCAGGCCATCGTCTGCAACATCGGCCACTTCGACAACGAAATCGACGTGGCCGGCCTGAAGCAGTACCAGTGGGACAACATCAAGCCGCAGGTCGATCACATCATCTTCCCTGACGGCAAGCGCATCATCCTGCTGGCCGAGGGCCGGCTGGTGAACCTGGGCTGCGCGCACGGCCACCCGAGCTTCGTGATGTCGAACAGCTTCACCAACCAGGTGCTGGCGCAGATCGAGCTGCACAACAACAAGGGCCAGTATGACCACAGGGTGTACGTGCTGCCGAAGCATCTCGACGAGGAGGTGGCGCGGCTGCACCTCGAGCGGATCGGCGCCAGGCTGACGACCCTGCGCCCCGACCAGGCGAAGTACATCGGCGTGGACGTCGCCGGCCCCTACAAGCCGGACCACTACCGCTACTGAATGAAACCGGCAACAACAAAAACCGGGGTCAGAGACGGGTTTCCTTAGAAACCCGTCTCTGACCCCGGTTTTTGTCCCGGTTTTTCTTGCGCGCCAGCGTCAGGCCGTCGCCGATCGGCACCAGCGAGAGGTCGATGCGCGGATCGTCACGGAGCTTCTCGTTGAAGGCACGGATGGCCACGGTATCGGGCGCCTGGTTGACGGGGACGGCGACGTCGCCGTCCCACAGGGTGTTGTCCACGGCGATGAGCCCGCCCGGCCGCAGCAGCTCGAGCAAGCGCTCGTAGTAGTCGGCATAGGCGCCCTTGTCGGCGTCGATGAATGCGAAGTCGTATTGTTGCGCTTCACCGGCCGCCAGCAGCCTGTCGAGGGTCTCGAGGGCCGGCGCGATGCGCAGGTCGATGCGCTCCGCGACGCCCGCCTCCTGCCAGTAACGCCGTGCAATCTGCGTATACTCCTCGCTGACGTCGCAGGCGATGATCCGGCCGGTCGGCGGCAGCGCCAGGGCGACGGCCAGGCTGCTGTAACCGGTGAACACGCCGACCTCGATGCAGCGGACCGCGCCGAGCATTCGTACCAGCAGCGCCATGAACTGGCCCTGCTCCGGCGCGATCTGCATGTTGACCCGCGGGTGGCTGGCCGTCTCGGCGCGCAGGCGGGCCAGCACGGGGTGCTCGCGCAGGGAGGCCGAGAGCAGGTATTCGTAGAGACGGGGCTCGAGACCGATGCTTCGGTTAGACATGACGCAGTTCCCGATTTGGCGATGCCGCTTTGGTTAGACTAGTCGCTGCACTGAATTCTAACGGGGTACGGGAGATGGGCGGGGATCGTCCGCTGCGCCTGCTGCAACTGACCGACAGCCACTTGCGCGCCGCAGCCGACGGCGCGCTCAAGGGCTGGCGCACCCGGGAGTCGCTGGAACTCGCGCTGCGGGCCGCGCTGGCTGGCGAGGCCGCGCCGGACGCCATCCTGGCGACCGGGGACCTGTCGCAGGACGGCAGTGCGGCATCCTACGGCCATGTGCGCGACCTCCTCGGCGGCCTCGGCGTGCCGGTATTCTGCATTCCCGGTAATCATGACGACCCGCAAACCATGGCTGCGGAGCTGTCGCAGCCGCCCTTTCACTACTGCGGGGATCACGGCCTGGGCCCCTGGCGCCTGGTGATGCTGGCCACCTGGGACGGCGATCGCGGTGGCGGCCGGCTGCCGGAGCAGGAGCTACTGCGCCTCGCCGCAACACTGGAGGGCACCGCCGAACCCCACGTGCTGGTGGTCCTGCATCATCACCCGGTGCCGATGAACTCCTGGCTCGACAAGGTGGCGCTGGACAACGCGGACGAGTTCCTCGCCGTGACGGACAGCTGCCCGCGGGTCCGCGGCGTACTGTGGGGGCACGTTCACCAGGCCCACGACAGCGAGCGTCGCGGCGTACGCATGCTCGGCACGCCTTCGACTTGTTTTCAGTTCGTGCCCCGGGTCCAGCAATCGGATGTCGACCCGGACGCCGGTCCCGGCTGGCGCTGGCTGGAGCTGGGCAGCGACGGCGGCATCACCACGCGGGTCGGTGCGGCGCCCAAGCCGGCCGGGTTCGGCCGGTGAACCCATCCGGCGACCTCCGCGCAGCGCTGGTGCGCTATTACCGCTGGCTGCGCCAGCATGGCCTGAACGATTCCCACAGCGGCAATGCATCGGCTCGCGACGGCGACATCGCCTGGGTCACGCCGAGCGGGTGCGGCGGCGACACGCTCGAGCCCGATGACCTCCTGCCCTGCAGGCCCGGCGAAGCGCCGCCGTCGGGCGCATCGCTGGACGCGCCGCTGCACCTCGCCGTCTATGCAGCCTGCCCTGAGGCGCGGGCCATATTGCACAGCCACGGGCCGCACAGCATCGCGATGACGCTGGCCGGCGCCGATTTCGTGCCCGCCGATTTCGAGGGGCGTTATTACTTCCCGGTGGTACCGGTGCTGGACATCCCGCCCGAGGACTACACGCGCCGCTCGCCGGCCGAGGTCGCGGCGACGCTGGCGCGGCATCGCGTTTGCGTGGTGCGGGGACACGGCGTGTACGCCGCCGCAGCGTCGCTCGATCTGGCCTACAAGTGGACTTGCTCGCTGGAGTCCTCGGCGCGCATCGCCTGGCTGGCGCGCGCCGCCGGCATCCCCGCGAACGGTGGCAGCGCATGAAGCTCCGCCTGCTTGCATTGCTGGCACTGGGGCTGCAGGCCGGGCCGCTGGCGGCAGTGCCGCTGTGGACCGTCGAGACGGAGCATGGCAGCGGGCAGGTCATCCTGCTGGGCTCGGTGCACCTGCTGCGCGCCGAGCACCTGCCGTTGCCGGACGTCGTCCACGAGGCCTACGAGGGAGCGGACCGGCTGGTGATGGAGCTGGACCCCGCCGAGCTCACGCCCGGTGCCTCCCAGGCGGCCTTGCAGCGCATCGGCATCACCTCCCCCGGCGGCTCCGCAGCCGAGCTGCTCGATGCCGAGCAATGGCGGCTGGCCGAGGATCTGGCTGCCGAGGCCGGCGTCGACCTGCAGGCCGTGGCCGGGCTGGAGCCGTGGTTCGGCGCGATCGTGCTGTACACCTCGGCGCTGATCGCCGCGGGCTATGACCCGGCGCTCGGCGTGGACCAGCAGATCGCCGGCTGGGCCGCGCGCGACGCCAAGCCGGCGGCGGGCCTGGAGACCCTCGACGAGCAGCTGCTGCTGTTCAAGCGTCTCGGCACGGACACCCAGCGCGAGATGCTCCTCAAGACGCTGGAAGAACTCGTCACCATGGAGGCGGACACGGATGCGCTGGTCGGACAATGGCGGGCCGCCGACCTCCACGCATTGAGCCGCCGCCTGGACACCGACTTCCGCAACTACGAAGAATTGCGCGAGAGTATCGTCGAGGAGCGCAACCGCAACTGGCTGCCGGCGGTCGCGGAGCTGCTCGAGCAGGGCGGTACCAGCCTGGTGGTGGTCGGGACCCTGCACCTGGTCGGACCGGAAGGCCTGCCGGCCCTGCTCGCAGAGCGCGGCTTCCGGGTCATGCCGGTCGCCGCGCGCTGAAACGCGGCGACCGGCCGCTAGATCTCGATCATCTCGAAATCTTCCTTGCCGGCGCCGCAGTCCGGGCATCGCCAGCTGAGCGGCACGTCGTCCCACGGGGTGCCGGGCGGGATGCCGCCGTCCGGGTCGCCCTCGGCTTCCTCGTAGACGTACCCGCAAATCACGCACATCCAAGCTTTCATCAATGGCCCACCGCGGCGATAATCCAAACAGCCGCGAATTCTCGCATGCAGTAGCCCCCGACCCAAGCCATATGTCCGTCATTCCACCCACCGTGCTGGTCGTGGCCGGCAACGATCCGTCCGGCGGCGCGGGCATCGCCGCCGACCTGCAGGCGATCACCGCCGCCGGCGCCCATCCTGCACCGGTGATCACGGCGCTGACCGTCCAGGACACCGTGAACGCCAGCGCCGTCGAACCGGCCTCGCCCGAGCTGGTGGCCGCCCAGATGGAGGCCGTGCTGGCGGACATACCGGTGGCCGCCGTAAAGATCGGCCTGCTCGCGACCGCAGCGATCGCCGAGGCCGTCGCAGCCGTGCTGGCCCGCCATCCCGGCCTGCCGGTGGTGCTGGATCCGGTGCTGGTCGCCGCCGGCGGCGCGCGCCTCGCCGAAGATGCGCTCGTCGGCGTGGTGCTGGAGCGACTGTGTCCGCTGACCACCCTGCTGACGCCCAACGCCCACGAGATCCGCCGGCTTGCGCCCGACCTCGACGACACCGCGGCGCGCGCTGCGGCGCTGCGCCGCGCCGGCTGCAGTTTCGTGCTGGCCAAGGGGGGCGACGAGGCGGACGCAGGCGGCAACGAGGTGCTCAACACGCTGTATGGACCGGGCGAGCCGAGATTGTTTCGCTGGCCCCGCCTCGAGGGCAGCTTCCATGGCTCGGGTTGCACGCTCGCGTCGGCCTGTGCGGCGCGCATCGCCTGCGGTGACCCCGTGGAGGAAGCCGTCGCCCACGGCCAGGCCCTGACCCAGCGCTGGCTGGCGCACGCCTTCCGGCCGGGCCGCGGCCAGCTCGTGCCGCTGCGCAGGCCGGGCTGAGACCGTGCGCAAGCCGGCCCTGCCGCCGGGGCTGTACGCCCTGACCGATCCCGACCTGCTGCCCGAGGCGGTGCTGGCCGAACGGGTGGCGGCGGCGGTGCGCGGCGGCGCGCGCATCGTGCAGTATCGCGACAAGGGCGCCGACGCCGACGCCCGCCAGCGGCGCGGGCGCGCGGTGCTCGAGGCCTGTCGCGCGCACGGCGCGCTGTGCATCATCAACGACGACGCCGAACTCGCCCCGACGGCCGGGGCCGACGGCGTACACCTCGGCCGCGACGACGGCGATGTGGCGGCGGCCCGCGCCCTGGTCGGCCCGGACCGGTTGATCGGCGTCTCCTGCTACGACCAGCTGGAGCTGGCCGATGCCGCAGTGGCGGCGGGCGCCGACTACGTCGCCTTCGGCAGCGTGTGGCCCTCGGGCACGAAACCGGACGCGGTGCGTGCGCCGCTCGCCCTGCTCAGCCGCGCGGCCCGGCGCCTGCCGGTGCCGGTGGTGGCCATCGGCGGCATCACGCGTGACAACGCCGCGGCCACGATCGCTGCGGGCGCGCACTGCATCGCGGTGATCCGTGACCTGTTCGCCGGACCCGATCCTTGCGCGGCGGCGCAGGTACTTTCCGCAGCCTGCGAGCGCGGCCGCAGCGGGCTAGAATGACGGTTTTTGCGGGCGGCGCACTGCCGCCCGGTCAGTCGCAGGAGGCTCGCGCATCGTGAACCTGTTCCAGGAAGCCCAGCGTTACATCCCCGGCGGCGTCAACTCGCCGGTCCGTGCCTTCCGCTCCGTCGGCGGCGATCCCGTGTTCATCCGCAAGGCGCGCGGGGCCTACTTCTGGGGCGAGGACGGCGAGCGCTACACGGACTACGTTGGCTCCTGGGGCCCGATGATCCTCGGCCACGCCCACCCGGACGTTATCGAGGCGGTCCGCACCGCGGCGCTCGACGGACTTTCTTTCGGCGCCCCGACCGCGGTCGAGACCGAACTCGCCAAGCGCGTCTGCCAGATCATGCCGTCCATCGAATTGGTGCGCTTCGTCAGCTCCGGCACCGAGGCCACTATGAGTGCCATCCGTCTGGCCCGCGGCTTCACCGGCCGAGACAAGATCGTGAAGTTCGAGGGCTGCTACCACGGCCACTCCGACTCGTTGCTGGTGAAGGCCGGCTCGGGCGCGCTGACCCTCGGCGTGCCGACCTCGCCCGGCGTGCCGGCCTCGCTGGCGCAGCACACCATCACGCTCACCTACAACGACCTCGAGGAGGTCGAGCAGGTATTCGCCGAGATCGGCGACGAGATCGCCTG
>DAOMOU010000068.1:0-7932 GCA_035444525.1 Gammaproteobacteria bacterium
CACTATGACCCGCGCGTCTGGCTGCGCGAGGGCGAGAAGGCGATGGTCGAGCGGCTCAGGGAAGCGTTCGCGGACCTGCACTGCATCGACCGCAACTGATCGCGCCGGACGGCGGCCGCTTCAGCGGCTGTCGTCCGGCTCGGGCGTCAACGCCTCAACGGCAGCATCAGCGGCGCCATCCGCCGCGGTCGTACCGTTGCTCCCGTTCACCGGCCCATGTTCCTCGCCGCTCTCCACGTCCTCGGGCGCCGGGCTGAGCAAGGACTGCAACCGGGCCTCCTCCGCCTCGGCTTCGGCCTTCAGGCGCAGCTCCCGCTCCCGATCGAGCTGGGCGCGGTACTCCGCTCGCGCGCTCGCAAACGCTTCTTCGCGCGCCTTGCGCATCGCCCGCTCCTCGATCACCGAGATCCTTTCCGCCGCCTGGCGCGCGTTGCGGCACTCGGGGTCCGTGCCGGCAGAGGGATTCTCCTGGCAACGCGTGAGCGTGCCGTACAGCGCCGCCTCGTTGCCCATGAAATCGGCCACGGTCATCGGCTGTTTTTCCTCGCATCCCGCGAG
This sequence comes from Gammaproteobacteria bacterium, assembly GCA_035444525.1. GTDB lineage: Bacteria > Pseudomonadota > Gammaproteobacteria > Steroidobacterales > XN24 > XN24. The sequence goes on from DAOMOU010000068.1 coordinate 559, forward strand.
CAACAGCGCGGCCGCCAGCAGTGCGGGCAAGTACCTCATGACGATTTCCCCCGGACGTTCAAAAAGCAGATTCTAGCCGCTCCCGCGCATGCCGAGGTTTGCGCCGCGTCACAATCACTGCGGTGGCGGCCCGGCTTCGGACTGGTCGTCGGCCGCAGGTTCGATCGACTCCGCGGCGGCTTCGGCGTCCTGCGCGGGCGGCGCCGGCGGAATGCCCGCCTGCAGTTCTCCGTCGGTGGTGAAGTACAGCTTCAGCTTCCGCTGCCAGCCACCCAGGTCCGCCTGCCAATCCTCAGGCGGCGACGGTGCCCGCTGGAAATCGAGCACGGCCATGGTCTCGCTGTGCGCGCCGCCCACCAGCACGATGCGCATGCCGTCCGCGCCGGCACTACGCCACGCGCCTGGCGGCACGGCCGCCGGCAGCAGCCGGCTCGCGGTCACCCGCAGGCGGCCGTCCGCGGCTTCCAGGCGATGCATCCAGGATGCCGTCTGTGCGATCAATGCCTTGCCGTCTGGGGAGAAACGCAGCCCGATGACCGGCGCAGGCAGGTCTGTACTCAGCGGCCGCCCGGCGCTGCCCATGCCCCAGGACTGCACCAGCCCGGCGTCGCTGGCCGCCGCGATCCTGGCGCCGTCGGTGCTCACGGCGAGCCGGGACACCGGCGCACCAATGTCGCCGAACCAGAGGCGCTCGCCGCTCGCGACGTCCCAGCTTTCCACTTCGCCGGCCGCGGTGCCTGTGTAGGCCCGCAGTCCTGCCGGATCGAGCGCCACGGCGGTCGCCAGCCGCCCCGGACCCAGGTCAGGCCCCGGGGTGCCGGCCTGGGCATCCCAGGAGCGTGCCCCCAGTTCGCCCGCCGTTACCAGCCGCCTGCCATCCGGGCCGAGATCGACCGCCATCACGCGGCCGCTGCCGTGCTGGAACAATCCGCCGAGCGGCCGGCCGGTCGCGGCATCCCAGAGCAACACGCTGCCGTCGGCCCCGACGCTGGCCAGTCGCCCGCTGTCGGGGGAAAAGTCCAGCGCCGTCACCGCGCCGCCATGGCGTGTCTCGCCACTGGTCACCAGGGCCTGCTGCAGGACCAGCGTGTCGGGATCGCGCATCCGCAAGATGACGCGGCCGTCCGACATCCCGGCCGCCATGCGCAGGCCGGAGGGCGCGAGCGCGACGACCGGCGCAATGCGCGGCAACTCGGTGGCGGAACCCGCGCGCGCGGTGTCCCAGCTGCGAACACTGCGTGTACCCTGTCCGCCGATCAGGCGGCCGTCGCCGGCCAACACCAGGCGGGCGGCCGACGGCCGTTCGGGCGGGCCCGATGTGGCGGCCTGCTCCGCAGGATGCGGCAACACCGGAGCGGCGGGCAGGCCTTCCTGCAGCGCCCAGATTTCGTACCCTCCCGCGGGCCCCTGCATGGCGAACCGGCGCCCTGATCCATCGAAGCCGAACTGCCTTGTCTCGCCGCCGCGCCTGGCCAGGACGGGCACCGCCCCGGGCGTCGACAGGTCCCACACCCGAACCTGGCGGGCCACGTCCACCGTCACCAGCCATCGTCCCGAAGGGTCGAAGGCCACTTCGGCCACGGTTGAATCCTGTGGATACTCCGCCGCCAGCGCGCCGTCCGAGCTATGCCAGACCCGCACCACGTTGCCGCGATCCGCAACCGCGAGCATCAGGCCGCCCGGTCCGACGGACACTGCGGTAACTTCGCCCGCCGCCGGCAACCGGAATATTTCACGGCCCGAATCCAGCGCGCGGATCCAGGCAGCCTGGGGCGTGGCCTCGGCCACGGCGACGAACTGACCGTCCGGCGACACTGCCGGGCCCGCCACGAAGCGCCCCTCGCTGCGATGCACAAAGCGCTCCGCACCGCTGGTGGCATCGAGGACCCGCAGATGTTCGCCGGCACCCACACCGGCCACCAGCAGCAGCGTCTCCTCGTCGGCAAAGCCGATCCAGCGCTCTCCGGCGCCGACCGGTACACTGGCCAGCGCCCGGGCGCCGGCGACGTCCCAGGTCTGCAGACGCCCACGTGCCTGCGCATTGCGCGGCAGGGCCGCGACCGTCGAGCCGCCCGGCGATAGCGCACTGCGTACCGCCGAGGTCCGCGACGGCGCCGGCAGCAGCAGGGCGTTCTCCGGCCGGTCCTCGGCGCGATGCCCGGCGGCGGGCGAGGCCTGCAGCACCCAGCCGCGCAGAAACCCCGGCGATCCGCCGACCCGGTCCTCGATTTCCAGCAACCAGGTTCCCAGCACAGGCTCGCCGCGCAAGGCGCGCAGGCCCGGCGCACGGCGCTCGTCGATAAGAACCCGGCTCCCATCCACGGCGGCGTCCGGCAACGGCAGCTCCACGGATCGTCCGGACGGCGCGGTCAGCCGCAGGTACAGGTCGCCCGGCCGCGGGTGCTCCAGCTCCAACTCCGCGCGGACCTGCGCGACCCGGCCGCTGGTATCGAGGCTCAACCGCCGGCGCACCGTCACGAATTCCTCGGCCAGCAATTCCAGCCGGGCACCGGCTGCCGGCAACCCGGTGTCCGCGTGCCACTGCTCGACCACGTTGCCGGCGCTGACGGTCACGATGCGTCGGCCCGCGTCCGCGGCCGCAAGCGCGTCGACCGTCCCGGCCGGACGGATCACGGTCTCGAGCTGCCGATACCCGCCACCGGACAGTTCGGCGACCAGGCCGGCGTCGGCGGTCGGACCCGCATGGTAGGCACGCAGGCGGTACAACAGGGCGGCATCGCGCCGCTCGGCCGCCTCGGCTTCCGCCGCACGCCGCTCCCAGTACTCGACCAGCAGCGCATCGGCCCGGGCCTCGTAGCCCGACAGGCCGCGCAGCCGCTCGTCAAGGTCGGCGGCTTCCGGCCAGCGGGTCGCCTGCCGGCTGCCGCGGATCAGCACGCGCGACAGCAGGCGATCGGCACGGCCGCCGAAGCCCGGGATGCGGCGCAACGAGGACCAGGCCTCGACCGCCTCGTCCAGCTCGACCGAGGCGACGCGGAGGGTCTCCTCGTAGGGACGCGGCAGGACCTCGGCGTAGCCCCAGAGGGCGGCGGCGAGCAGCACGCTGATCGTGGCGGCACGGCCGACGCGCCGCCATTCCACGGGCAGGGCCTCGCGGGCCCAGCGGTGGGTGAACACCTCGGCATAAATCCGGTTGCGCACCACCAGCCGGCGTTCGCCGTTGAGCTTGACCAGCCCGCAGACGCGCAGCAGTTCGTGCTCGGAATTGCCGGGCTCGTAACGCGGCCGGCGGCCACGCCGAATCCGCCGATAGAGCCGCAGCGCCGGCCTGGCCAGCTTGCCGGCGCGATCCAGCCCGTCGAGCACCCGGCTCATGCTGGTCTCGCTCACCACCGCGTTGCGGGCAAAGAATCGCGCGGCAACGAGCCGGTCCACGGCTGCGTCCGAATTGATGCGCGCGGCGTTGCGCGCCACCGCCTGGCAGAGTTTCTGGGTGAGATAGGGATGCCCACCCGTCCAGTACAGGATCCGGTACAGCGCACGTTCCGCGTCGCCCGGCGGCATGTCGAGGCCCTCGGCAAGCGGCAGTACCTCGTCGAAACGGAAATCCGGCAGCTCGAGTCGCACGCCGATCTCCGCCGCGGCGATACCGGCCCGCTCGGCCGTGCCGGCCGGCAGCGCCGCGCCGAGCAGCACGAAGGTCAGGCGCTGGTATTCCGGCTCCCCGGCGCGCGCGTCATGGCAGGCACGCACGATACTGAACAGCTCGGTGGCATACTCGAGCTGCTCCACGCTGTCGATCTCGTCGAGGAACACGGTCACGGGCGCCCGCGTGGCGCCGATGACGACTTCCCAGAAGAATTCACCCAGTCGCTGGGCCGGTGGCAGCGGCATCCGGTCCTGCCACCAGGATTGCAGATCGAGCTTGATGCGCAAATCGCGCATGACCCGGTAGGCGAGCCCGTAATACCAGCGCCCCACCTCGGTCGAGCCGTCGCGGCTGCCCAGCTGCGACAGGTCGACCACCGCGGCGAGCGCACCACCGGCACGCAGCTGTCCCGCCACGCGCGCCACCAGGCTGCTCTTGCCTGAAAAACGTGGCGCGATCACGTGGCAGTAGTCGCCCGCCACCACCCGCTCGAGCAGTGCCTGGTCCGTGGAGCGCGCGATGTAGCAGCGGCGGTCCGCAGCGACGGGCCCGCCGGCCACGTAGAAGTCCTCGCCACGGCGTCGGCCACGCGGCAGCGCGACCGTGCCGGCATGCGTCTCTGCGGGGTCCCCGGGCTGCGACATGCGACCATTCTCCGTGACCAGCGCCGTGGCGCCAAATCCCCGAGGCTGGCATCGGCGGCCGCGGGGGCGAATAATGACCGCATCGCAACAATAACGGCCTGTCGAAATGAGCAATGGTTGCCACGAGCACAATCGCAGCCGCCCGCTGCCCGAGGACCCCAAGGCCTGGGGCATCCGCCTGAGCCTGCCCGCCGATGATCCCATGCGGCCGCTGCTGGGAGACGACTGGCACGAGTACCAGTGGTTCGCCAGCGAGGCAGCACGCGACGCAAAGCTGGCCCAGCTGGGCCGCCAGTTCGTCTACTACCGCAAGGGGGACCGGCCGAGCTTCGTGCTGGAACGTGTCAACCGCGAGCGCCCGGATGAGCGCTGATCCGCTCGCCGGGTTCCGCGTGCAGGTGGAAATTCCGGTTGCCTGGGGCGAGATGGACGCCTTCGGGCACGTGAACAACGTGGTCTACTTTCGCTATTTCGAATCGGCGCGAATCGCCTGCTTCGAAGCCCTCGAATATATCGACCTGATGCGCCAGACGGGCGTCGGGCCGATCCTGGCGGAGACTGGCTGCCGCTTCCGCCTGCCGCTGGAGTATCCGGACACCGTCGTAGCCGGCGCACGAGTCGGTGAAATCGGCGCCGACGGGTTCCTGATGAGCTACCTGGTGGTGAGCAGGCGCCATGGCCGCGTCGCTGCCGAGGGCTTCGGACGGATTGTTTCCTACGACTACGAGAACAAGTGCAAGGCACCGCTTCAGCCAGAACTGCTCGAACGGCTCGCAAGGCTCCAGTCCGGCGACTGATCGCCGGGCTCGGTTTGCTGTTGCCATGGGGCGCGGTCGGCGGCACCGCGCTCGAGCAGGTGACCGTGACCGCGACGCGCGACGCCGTACCGGTGTCTGCGACACCCGGCAACGTCGGCTTGATCGGCGTGGACGACGTGACGACCGTCGCGCCCACGCATGCGACGGAAATTTTCTGGCGCGTTCCCGGCGCATGGGTGACGCGCAACAGCGGCCAGGAAAGCCTGGTCGGGATTCGCTCGCCGGTGCTCTCGGGTACGGGGGCCTGCGGCGCCTTCCTGTTCCTCGAGGATGGACTGCCGGCGCGGCCGGCCGGCTTCTGCAACGTCAACCAGCTGTTCGAACTGAACCTCGAACAGGCCCGCATGATCGAGGTCGTACGCGGCCCGGGCAGCGCCCTGTACGGCTCGAACGCGCTGCATGGCGTCGTCAACGTGCTGATGCCCACGCCGGCCGACGGGCGCAACCAGGCACTTGCCGACGTGGGTCCCGCGGACTATTACCGCGCCCGCTTCAGCGCCGGGCCGTGGGACGGTGCGCGCGGCTTCCGGGTCACCGGCCAGGCCGTCCATGACGGCGGCTGGCGGGATGACTCCGGCTACCGCCAGGCAAAGCTCAATGCGGGCTGGCTGGAGCGAACCGGCGCGATCGAGCGGGAAGCGCTGCTGGCGGCCACCACGCTGAGCCAGGACACCGCCGGCTACATCACCGGACTGCACGCCTATCGTGACGACCAACTGCGCAGCGGCAACCCGAATCCCGAGGCGTTTCGTGATGCAGACAGCGTGCGTGCGTCCTTCGCGTGGCGGCGCGACGAAGGTGGGCGTCGCCTGGAGCTGCGGCCGTACGCACGGGCCAGCCGGATGCGCTTCCTGCAACACTTCCTCCCCGGCCAGCCGCTGGAGAAAAACGGCCAGGCCAGCGCCGGCATGCTGGTCGCCGCGCGCACACCGGCCGCAGGCGGCATGCTGCATTACGGCGTCGACCTGGAAATTGCGCAGGGCTATCTCGAGCAGTTCCAGTCCGGGCCGACGCTCGGCCTGCCGCCACCCGTCGCCGCGACCCGCCCGCCCGGCCTTCACTACGACTACCAGGCGCGGGCCGCCAGCCTGGCACCCTGGTTGCACTGGGAGCGGCCGATCGCGGCGCGCTGGAGCCTCGGACTGGGGCTGCGCGCCGAGCGGCTGCATTACGACTACGACAACCGCATGCCGGCCGGCAACACGCGCGACGACGGCAGCGAATGCCCGGGCGGCTGCCTGTACACCCGGCCCGCGGACCGTAGCGACCGGTTCGACAACCTCGCGCCCAAGCTGAGCCTGGGCTGGCGGCCGGCGGACCGGCAACTGGCCTGGGCCGCGGCGCGGCGCGGCTTCCGTGCGCCGCAGGCCACCGAACTGTACCGCCTGCAGAGCGGCCAGGTCGTGGCCGATCTCGACAGCGAGCGTATCGACAGCCTGGAGCTTGGCTGGCGCGGCCATGTGGGGCCGTTCGGCTGGGAACTGGCGGCCTTCCACATGGAGAAATCGAACTACATATTCCGTGACGGCGACGGCTTCAACGTGGACGACGGCCGCACCCGGCATGTCGGTGTGGAGCTGGCGCTGCAGTGGCAGCTGACGGAGCGGTTGCGCCTGTCGTCGGACCAGAGCTTCGCGCGACACACCTGGCGTTTCAACCGTGACGTCGGTCGCGGCGAGATCATCGTCTCGGGCAACGATACCGACTCGGCGCCGCGGCGCTTCGGCAGCACGCGGCTTGGCTGGGACGGTCCGCGACAATGGTCAGCGGAGCTGGAATGGATCTCGATGGGTGGCTACTGGCTGAACGCCGCCAACACCGCGCGCTACGACGGGCACGACTTGCTCAACGTGCGGCTGAGCCGGCCGCTCTCCGACAACCTGCACGTCACGGTGCGCGTCAACAACCTCGGCAACGTGGCCTACGCGGAGCGCGCCGACTTCGCCTTCGGCGAATACCGCTACTTTCCCGGCCGGGATCGCAGCCTGTTCCTGGAGTTCGGCTGGCGTGGCAGGTAGCGTCAGCCTTTCGGGCCGAGGAAGAACCACAGCAACAGGCCCAGCACCGGCAACAACAGGATCACGACGATCCATGCGACCTTCACGCCCGTGCCGGCATTGCTCTGGATGACCTTGACGATCGCGTAGACGTCGAGGACCAGGATGATCAGCCCGAAGAGGCCGCCGACTTCAATCATGTTTGTCTCCCGGCCGGCCCCGCGGACCGGTCATGGCAAGTCCCGCACTGGCCGTCAGCCCGTCACGTAGCGCTCGAGCTGCTCGATGACTTCCTGCTGGTCGGC
>DAOMOU010000068.1:8032-9200 GCA_035444525.1 Gammaproteobacteria bacterium
CGCTCGCCCTCCATCACCAGCAGGGCGCCGATGCCGAGCCTGGCCATCCGCGTGATGGCCTCGAGCACCGTCTCGTCGGGACCTACGGACCAGACTTCGCCGCTTTTCTTGTTCTTGAGGATCGTCCGGATGGTATGCATGGCGGGCCCTCCAGCAAGCCGTCGGGGTGACGGTACCGCAAGGCGCGGGCCGGAGCAAAGGCCCCGGGGTTCACCGGGGCCTGCTGCAGCCGCCCGAGTGCTGATATGGTGCCGCCATGTCTGAGAGGATCGTCGGGCGAATGATCCCGCGCACGCGGGCCCCCAAGCGGGAGATCTTCGGCTGGGCGATGTTCGACTTCGCCAACCAGGCCTACACCCTGCTGATCATCACGGTGGTGTTCGGCGACCTGTTCACGCGCGTCATCGTCGGCAGCGACGGCGACGACTACCGGTTTGGCAATTTCCTCTGGAGCCTGGCGCTCTCCACGAGCTACCTGATGGTGGTGGTGTGCTCGCCGATCGCCGGCGCGATCATGGACTACACCGCCGCCAAGAAGCGCTTCCTGTTCGCCAGCTACGTACTCACCGTGGCGGCCACGGCAGCGCTGTACTTCGTGGCTCCGGGCTATGCCTTGCTCGGCGTGCTGCTGCTGATCGTCTCGAACTTCGCCTATTCCATCGGCGAGGCCTTCATCGCCAGCTTTCTCCCGGACCTCGGGCCGCCGGAGGACCTGGGCAAGATTTCCGGCTTCGGCTGGGCCCTCGGCTACGTCGGCGGGATGGCCTCGGCGGTGTTCGTGCTGCTGGTGCTCGGCGAGGTGAGCGCTGAAAACTTCGAGCGGATTCGCTGGGTGGGGCCCTGGGCGGCGGTGTTCTTCCTTGTGACCGCCATCCCGACCTTCATCTGGGTGCGCGAGCGCGGCGTGCCGCGCAGGCTGCCGCCCGGCCAGGGCTACACGGCCGTCGGCATTGCGCGAGTCCGTGAAACCCTGCGCGACCTGAAACGCCAACAGGATCTTGCGACCCTGTTGTTGTCCACTTTTTTCGCCATGAGCGGCATTTACATCATCATCACCTATGCCTTCATCTATGGTGCGCAGGTGATCGGCTGGGAGGAACACATCCGCACCCTGATGTTCATCATCGTGCAGATCACCGCCGCGGTCGGCGCGTTGGGCTTCGGCTTC
>DAOMOU010000069.1:0-9178 GCA_035444525.1 Gammaproteobacteria bacterium
GTGCCGGTGACCTGCCGGCTCGACACGGCCGCGGAGTTGCGCGTGTACCAGGCCGGCGGCGTGCTGCAGCGTTTCGCGCAGGACTTCCTGGAGTCCGCCGCATGAGCCACGCACCGCAGCTCCGCATTCCCGCCGCCTACATGCGCGGCGGCACCTCCAAGGGCGTATTCTTCAAGCTCGGCGACCTGCCCACGGCGGCACAGGCACCGGGGCCGGCGCGCGACCGGCTGCTGTTGCGGGTCATCGGCAGTCCCGACCCCTACGGCAAGCACACCGACGGCATGGGCGGCGCCACCTCCAGCACCAGCAAGACGGTGATCCTGTCGAGAAGCACGCGGCCCGATCACGACGTGGATTACCTGTTCGGCCAGGTGTCGATCGACAAGCCCTTCATCGACTGGAGCGGCAACTGCGGCAACCTCACCGCCGCGGTCGGCTCCTTCGCCATCAGCAACGGCCTGGTCGAGCCGGCGCGGATTCCCGCGAACGGGACGGCCGTGGTGCGCATCTGGCAGCAGAACATCGGCAAGACCATCATCGCGCACGTGCCGACGAGCGACGGCGCGGTGCAGGAGACGGGTGACTTCGAGCTCGACGGCGTCACTTTTCCGGCGGCCGAGGTGCAGGTGGAGTTCATCAGCCCGGTCGATGCCACCGACGCGATGTTCCCCACGGGCAACATCGTCGACCAGCTCGAAGTGCCGGGGGTCGGGACCTTTCAGGCCACCATGATCAATGCCGGCATCCCGACGGTGTTCCTCAATGCCGCCGACCTCGGCTACACCGGCTGCGAATTGCAGGATGCGATCAACGGCGACCCGGCGGCGCTGGCGCGCTTCGAGACCCTCCGCGCGCACGGCGCGGTCAGGATGGGACTGATCAGCGACGTCGCCGAGGCCGCCGCGCGCCAGCACACGCCCAAGGTGGCCTTCGTGGCCCCGCCCGCGGGCTACACCGCATCCAGCGGCAAGGCGATCCGCGCAACGCAGATCGACCTCAACGTGCGCGCGCTGTCCATGGGCAAGCTGCACCATGCCATGATGGGCACGGCTGCGGTCGCCATCGGCACCGCAGCGGCCATCCCTGGCACGCTGGTCAACCTGGCCGCCGGCGGCGGCGAGCGCCGCACGGTCAGCTTCGGCCATCCCTCCGGCACGCTGAAGGTCGGCGCGGCCGTCAGCCGGTCCGGCGACGACTGGAAGGTCGAGAAAGTCGTGATGAGCCGCAGCGCGCGCGTGCTCATGGAAGGCTGGGTGCGGGTGCCCGGCGACTGATTGCCGGGCCGACAGGTCAGGACGCCGACGCCGCCAGCCTGCGGATGTGCCGCTCCTTGGCATGCCAGTCGAGACGGTAGAAGCGGCGCAGCTCGCCGAATAACTCGCGGCCCGGCGGCCAGACCCGATGCTGCTGCGGCAACCGGTCGCAATAGGACGAGGCGAGGTTGCTGGCGTGCCGATAGCGGTCCTGCAGCGGAGGTGCGAGGTTGCCGCGCAGGCGGCTGCGCCGGAACAACGCGTCATGCAGCGAGGGCAGCGCAGCCGTGCCGTGCGTCTCGCCGAGCGCCCAGGCGGTCAGCACGAACTTGTCGACCTCGGCCTGCAGCTCGAGCTCGACTGCGGTCGTCGCGCGGCTGCGCAGAGCGCGCCATACCACGGCCAGGAAATGACTGACACCTTCCATCGCCACCCACCAGTCCTGCAGTGTGCCGGCCGGCCAGGGCGCGGCCGGATCGTGACCCTTGAGCCGGTCGAGCACGGCCCGGTCGATAAACAGGCTCAGATCGAGCGCCTCGTCGGATTGCTGCAGCAGCAAGGCTTCCGGCGCGTCGCGTGTGTCCGCCGAGAGCGCACGCGCCAGCACCGGGTCGGTCACCAGAAAGTCGCTCACCCGATAGGGCACGGCGAGATCGTAGAGCTGCTCCAGGCGTGTCTGCAGCGCTTCGAGCGGCATCGTTACTGCACCCGCACCGCTGCGCTCACGTCGATGCCGAACGCCTGCAGCTGGCGGCCGAGGAACGGGCTGCCCGTGTCGAGCCAGCGCTCGTAGAGAGTCAGCATGTCGCACTCCGCGACGGCATGGCGCCCGGTGGTCGCGGCGAGCAGCTCGACAAAGCGTTCGAAGCTGTGGGCCAGTTCGCCGAAGATCTCGCCGAGGGCGCGGTCGCGGGGGCTGCCGGCGGCGGTCTCATGCAGGTAGCCATAGGCGTTGCCGCCCATGGCGATGCAGTAATCGATGTCGGTCAGCCGCCGGCTCAGGCGCCCGGAAAACCAGCCGGCGATGAACAGTGCGAGATCGCCGAGCCGTTGCAGCCAGAGGCGGCGCTCGGTGACCGAGGGCGCGCACAGCGCATCGCTGTACAGCGTCGCCAGTGGTCGCAGGCGGGGGCCCACGGGCGTGTGGTCGAACAGACGGTCGGCCTGGGCGTAATCGGCCAGCAGATGGGTGAGGTAATGCAGCGTTGCGTCCCCCGCCGCCAGCTGCCGGCTGCGCGCGGCATCGATGATCGAGCGGTGAAAGAAGGCCTGCAGGTTGCCCTCGGTGATCAGGTCGGGTCGGTCGACGTGGTCTGCCATGCCTTGCCTCCGGACGGGATGCAACACCCCGTTTCTATCCAGAGGATCGGCCGAGGTCAAGATTCCTTCAGTGTTATCAGCACTTTAGGGGGGTGAGTGCCAAGGGCTGGCGGTGCAGCATCTGGCGGTCGGCATGGTTCACGATCATCCGTGTCGTCGTCGGGCCGGTTGGTGGCGGTGTCGCCGGGATCGACTAATCTTCCGGGAACGGTGCAAGAGCAGCGTCCCGCGGACATCGAGGTCGATGAGCGAGCAACAGACTTTGCAACAACTCGTGGAACGACTGCGTGCGAGCGAGCGACGCTACCGCGATATGGTCGAGCATCTTCCCGATATCATTTACGTCAATCGCAACGAGCGCATCGTCTACGTCAATCCGGCCGGCGTGAGACTGCTCCGGGGCAATTCGAGATCGGACGTACTCGGACGCTCGCCGTTTGAGTTCATCCATCCGGACTTTCACGAAGCGGTCCGGCAACGCATTGCCCTGGCCAGGCAAACGCCCATCGTCAGTCCAGTGACCGAGAACCGCCTGGTCGCGCTGGACGGGACGTACATTCCCGTCGAGGTGACGGCGATCTCCTATCGTAACGGCGAGTCCATGGACATCCTGGTCATCGCCCGGGACATCACGCTCAGAAAACAAGCCGAAGCACAGAAGCAGTCGCTGCTGGACCGGGAGCAGGCGGCGCGGCGGGCGGCGGACGAAGCCAGCCGTTACTACCGAGCGCTGTTCGAGTCGGCCCCCGGAAGCTACCTGGTGCTCACGCCGGGCGACTACGAGATCGTTGCCGCCAGCGAGGCGTATCTGCGGGCCACGATGACCACCCGGGAACAGTTGACGGGCAAGCGCCTGTTCGATGTCTTTCCCGACGACCCGGAGCGGCCGGACCCGGAGGCGGCTGCCCGCCTGCTGGCCTCGCTGGAGCGAGTGACCCGGGAGAAACGTGCGGATGTGCTGGGGGTGGAGTTCTATCCGATCAAGCGGCCCGAATCGCTGGGCGGCGGCTTCGAGGACCGCTACTGGAGCATCGTGCATTCGCCCGTGCCGGGACCCGACGGCGAGGTGGCGTTCATCATTCATCGCGCGGAGGACGTGACCGAATACCTGCAGTCTTTGCCGGATCACGAAAGCACCCGCCAGGCATTTGCCTCGCACACTGAGATGATGGAGGCGGACATCGTGCTGCGCAGCCGGGAGCTCGACGATGCCAGGCGCAAGCTGGAGCAAAGCCAGGTGTTGTTGCGCATGGCGTCAGAGCTGGCGCAGCTGGGGGCCTGGACCGTGGAGCTGCCGGATTTCGATATGACCTGGTCCGAGGGGATCTACCGGATCCACGAGGTGCCGTCGGGGACGCCGATCGATCTCGAAGCGGCCATGAGTTTCTATGTCCCCGAGCACCGCGAAGCCATTCGATCCGCATTCCAGACCTGCGTGGAAGAGGGGCTTCCCTTCGATCTGGAGCTGCAAATCGTCAATGCAAGGGGAGGGCGAATCTGGGTGCGCAACATCGGGCAGGCGGTACGCGACAACGGCGGGCAGGTCATTCGCGTGCAGGGCGCCTTGCAGGACATCTCGGTGCGCAGGGAGGCGGAGGCCAAGGAGAGGGAGTTGCAGGACCGGCTCACCGGCATGCTGGAGCATATAGGGGAAGGGTTCATGGCGGTGGACCGCGACTGGCGCGTCACCTATGTGAACGCCGAAGCGGTGCGCATGACGGGCCGCGACCGGGAGAGCCTGATCGGCCAGGTCACCTGGGACTTGTTTCCCGAGGCGGTCGGCTCGCAGTACGAGGAGCAGATCATACGCGCGGTCCGGGAGAAGGTCGGCGTCGATTTCGTGGAGTATTTTCCGCCCCTCGACGCGTGGTTCGAGGTCCGCGCCTACCCGTCGGAGGAAGGCCTGGCGACCTACTTCCGCGACGTCACCCGCGAGCGACGGCTGGAGGAGCACATTCGCCAGGCACAGCGACTGGAGGCGGTCGGCCAGCTCACCGGCGGCGTGGCGCATGATTTCAACAACCTGCTCACCGTGATCCTCGGCAACGCCGAGTTGCTCGGTGAAAAGCTCGGCACGGACACGCCGCTCGGGTCGCTCGCCGTGCTGATTTCGATGGCCGCTCAACGCGGTGCCCGACTGACCAACGCGCTGCTGGCCTTCGCCCGGCGCCAGCCACTCGAGCCGGTCGCAGTGGACGTCAATGAACTGCTGCGGGGGTTGCACGATATGCTGAGCCGCGCGCTCGGCGAGGACATCGAGATCGAGTTCCGGATGACCGAGGGCCTGCGCGCCGCAATGCTCGATCCGGCCCAGTTCGAGAGCGCCATACTGAACCTCTGTTTGAACGCGCGCGACGCGATGCCGGGCGGTGGGCGATTGACCATCGAGACCGGCCTGCGCGCACTGGACGCCGAGTACGTGGACACCCGCTTCGGCCTCGCACCGGGTGAGTACATCCTGGTCGCCGTGTCCGATACCGGTTGCGGCATTCCGGCCGAGCACCTGCCGCGCCTGTTCGAACCCTTTTTCACCACCAAGGAAATGGGCAAGGGCACCGGCCTCGGGCTGCCGATGGTCTACGGCTTCGTGAAGCAGTCCGGCGGCCAGGTCAACGTCTACTCGGAGGTGGGCGAGGGCACCACCATCAAGCTGTACCTGCCGCCGGCGGAGGCCGAAGCACGCGCGCCGCATGCCGAGCCGCCGTCGGAGGAGCCGCCGCGCGGCACCGAGAAGATCCTGCTGGTCGAAGACGACGACATGGTACGAATGTACGCAGAGGACCTGCTGTCGGGCCTCGGCTACGAGGTCACGGTGGCAGCCAGCGGACCGGCCGCCCTCGAAATCCTCGAGCAGGGCGCCGACGTCGACCTGCTGTTCACGGATATCGTCATGCCGGGCGGGATGAACGGTCGTGAGCTGGCGCAGCGCGCCCGGGGCCTGCGGCCCACGCTCAGGGTGCTCTATACCTCCGGCTACACGGAGAACGCAGTGGTCCATCACGGGCGCCTGGACCCCGGCGTCAACCTGGTGTCGAAGCCTTATCGACGCGCCGAACTCGCCGCACGAGTCCGTGCGGTGCTGGACCGGGATCCGTCGTAGTCGAACGATCAGGCGTCGCGCGGCGGGTCCAGCGCAGCCCGGAGTGCGGCGCAGAACCGCTCGCTTTCCTGCACGAGCCCGGTCACGTCGCCGGCCGAGACCTTGCCTCGTTCGCGGGCCGCGGTCTGCACCTCCGAGGCCAGGCGGGCGAGGCGGCCGGCGCCGATGGTGGCGGCGGCGCCCTTGAGCCCGTGTGCGAGCCGGCCGACTCCGGCGTGATCGCCGTCGGCGTGCAGTTGCCGTAGTCCTGCTGCATCGTCCGCGTGAGTGGCAAGGAACATGCCGAGCATTTTTGCCAGGAACTCGATGCGGCCGAGCGCCATCTCCAGCGCCTCGTCGAAGTCGAAGCCGTCGATGCTTTTAAGGCGCGAAGCCAGCGCGGACGCGGCTCGCTGGCCTCCTTCAGGTGCCGATTTCTCCATCCGTCGACCTGTGGGCGGCGGGCCAGCTTAAACCAGCCGTCGCCGGTGCGTAAACCAAACGCCATGGCCCTTGCGGCGGGGGTCGGCGCAGGCTTCCGGGCCGCCGGTTGGCCTGCCGGCCGGCCTTCGGTACGATGTCGGATTCGACACCCGCCCAGTCTGTTCCCCTGGCCTCCAGATCTTGCCGGCCGCTGACCGGCACGGACCCCGACCATGCGCCCAGATTCCAGTCTCGACGAAGCCCGGCAATTGATTGCGACCGGTCGCAGCGACGACGCGGTCGCGCTGCTCGAGCGCAACAGCGCCGAACCGGGCTGTGCGGTGCGGCTGCGCGAGCTGCACCTGGGCGAGCGGCGGCGCGAGCAGGCGATGCAGGTGTGCATGCAGATGGCCGGCGGGTACGACGCCGAGGCCCACGTCAGCCGCTCGGTGATCGCGCTGCTGCAAGACGATCCCGAGCGCGCGCTGCGCGAGGTCCGGCTGGCGCTCGAAGTCGAGCCGGCGCTCGCGACCGCGCACAACCACCTCGGCCGGGCGCTGCACAATTCCAACCAGTCGCTGCAGGCCGTATCGGCGCTGCGCAAGGCCGTCGAACTGGACGACGACTACCCGGAAGCCTGGGCCAATCTCGGCCTGGTGCTGCGTGCCCTGGGCGGGCTGGACGAGGCCATCAAGGCCTATCGCAAGGCCGTGGAGCTGGCGCCCGGCTTCATCACGGCCGAACTCAACCTGGGCATCTCGCTGCTGGTGGCCGAGCGGGTCGACGAGGGGTTGTTCTGCCTGCAGTCGGTGCTCAAGCACGCGCCGCAGCACCAGGAAGCGCTGGTCAACGCCGGCCTGGCCCTGCACCTGCTGGGCCGCTTCGCCGCGGCGCGCCGGCATTTCGAGCAGGCCCTGCAGCTGGACCCGGACGATCCGCTCGCCTGGTGTTACCTGGGCATCCTGCTGCACGAGATCCACGAGCCCGAGCGGGCACTGGAGGCCTTGCAGCGCGCGGTGGCGCTCAACCCCATGGAAATCGAAGCCTGGGTCGAAGTGGCGGGGATTCACGAGCACGCCGGCCGACTGGACGACGCGGCCGCGGCGCTGGAGCGCGCCATGCAGGTCGACCCGAACGATGCGGCGGCCCTGCTCGAGCTGGCCCGCCTGCGGCGCAGACAGGGCATGCTGGACGAGGCGCTGGCGTTGCTCGGGCGCGCAGCGGCGCGGCCGTTGCCGGCGCGCCTGGCGCAGCAGCATCGCTTCGAGGCCGGCATCGCGCTGGATCGCGCCGGCCGCCATGCCGAGGCCTTCCGGGCGTACCAGGAGGGCAACCGCCTGATGGCGTCGAGTATTCGCCGCCGCGGCATCGACCCGCAGGCCTTCGAGCGCAGCTGCCGCGCCCTCGAGGCGTGGCTGCAGGACGGCGCCCCGGGCGCCGCGCCGCAGGCGGATGACCCGGCGGAGGATCGCGGCGCGGACTTGTGTTTCCTGGTCGGTTTCCAGCGGTCCGGCACCACGTTGCTGGAGACCATGCTCGACGCCCATCCGGCGATCGCCTCGATCGACGAACGGCCCACCCTGGAGCAGGCGATCCATGCCCTGCGCGCGAGCCCGCGCGGCTATCCGCAGGCGCTGGCGATGCTGGACCGCGACGAGCTGGTGCGCCTGCGCAGGCTCTACCGCGAGGAGGTCGCGCGCCACCTCGAAGGGCGTGAGGCCGCGCTGGTGGTGGACAAGCTGCCGATGCGCTTCATGCATGCCGGCCTCATCCACCGCTTGTTCCCGGCCGCCAGGATCCTGTTCGCCCTGCGCCATCCCTGCGACGTGGTGCTGAGCAATTTCATGCAGGATTTCGCGCCGAACGAGTTCTCCATCCACCTGGATACCCTCGAGAACTGCGCCGCTATGTACGCGCGCTCGATGGGCCTGTGGCGCCTGCTCGAGTACACCCTCCCGCTGCGCCTGCAATACACGCGCTACGAGGCGCTGGTCGCCGACCCCGAGGCCGAAATGGCGTCGCTGGGCGCGTTCCTCGGCATCGAGCCGGTGGCGGCGATGTTCGATGCGGCGGCGCGCACGGGCGGGCGTGCGCCGGTGCGTACCCCCAGCTATCACCAGGTCGCCGAGCCGGTTTACCAGCGGTCGGCCGGGCGCTGGTTGAACTACCGGGCGCAGATGGCGCCTTGCCTGGAGCGCCTGCGGCCCTTCGCCGAGCATTTCGGTTACGCGCTGGACGGCTGACCACCGGCTCCAGGGCGGCCTCCTTGCAGCCGTCGCGCGCGCACTAAAAAATCATTCCATTCATATGGTTATCGCTGAAAACTCAGCGGGCGCGCGCAGTGGCAGGCAGGCGGGCTTATGATCATCCTATCGGCAGCTTCGGACGACGTGTATGCGCGAATCCCGTCTCGTGTGGGCCGGTGCCCGGTGCGCCGTGCTGGCCCTGCTGGTCTTCCTGCTCACCGCCTGCGGCGGCGGGGGCGGCGGCACTGCCGCCCTGGTGGTCGACACGCTGCTGGACGACGACACCGCGCCGACCGGCGCGACCACCCTGCGCGCGGCCCTTGCCCAGGCGGCCAGCGGCCAGCCCATCAGTTTCGCGCCCGCGCTCGACGGCGGGACCATCGAGCTCACCATCGTCGGCGAGGAGCACACCATCCTGCGCGGCGAGGTGATGGGCATGCGCGACGAGCCGAGCGGGCCGGTGTCCTACCTGGTCGGCTACTTTGATCGCGACTACGGGCGCTCGGCGCTCTACGCCCGCAAGAACGTGGTGATCGACGCGTCGGCCCTGCCGTCGGGCGTCACCATCGCCTGGACCGGCGGCGCGCAGGATCCCGCGCGCGTGCTGGCCGTCTACGGCGACCTCACGTTGCGCAACGTCGCCGTCACCGGCGGGGTCAACGTCGCCGAGGCGCTGCCGACCACCGGTCCCGACGACCAGCCCTGGACGCTGGCGCGCGGCGGCGGCGTCGCCGTGTGGGGGCGGGCACGGCTCAGCGACTGCACGATCTACGACAACCACGTCGAGGGCGACTTCGATCCATCGCGCGACCGCGGCGCCTTCGGCGGCGGCGTGTACGCCAACATCGTCGAGATGC
>DAOMOU010000070.1:0-9074 GCA_035444525.1 Gammaproteobacteria bacterium
CATCGGCGTCGCGCACATGGCGTACCGCGCGACCCAGTTCCTGGTCGCCTTCGCGCTCAGCTGAGCCGGCACCCGGTCGCAAAACGACCGGGCGCCGCGTGGCCTAGCGGCCGGCCGCGCCGCCGGTGTGCTTGTCGAGGAAGTTCAGCAGCTCCGTATAGAACTTGATGCGGTTCTCCGGATCCGCGAGGCTGTGACCCTCGGTGCGCAGGACGAGCTCTTCATAGGGAATCCCCGCCCGGTCCAGCGCGCGGGTCAGCGCATTGAACTGCGCCATCGGCACGCGCTCGTCCCGGTAGCCGTGGGCGACGTACAGCGGCGTCGTGATCTTCGCCACGTGGTTGACCGGGGAGCGGGCGGCGATATCCGCAGCATCGGCGCGACGGTCGCCCAGCACTCGCGTCAGGTAGGCTTCGCCCTCCGGGCGCTGCGGAATGTCGCCGTGCCGGAACATCATGTCGAGGTCATAGACGCCGACGTAAGTGAAGGCACAGGCGTACAGGTCGGGCTCCCGCGTGATCCCGGCGAGCACCGCATAGCCACCATAGCTGGCGCCGTAGATACAGATCCGCTCCGGGTCCGCGATGCCCTCGCTGATCAGCCAGCGGGTGGCGTCGGTCACGTCGTCCTGCATGGCCGTACCCCACTTGCGGTGGCCGGCGCGCTCGAACTGCTGGCTGTAGCCGCCGGAACCGCGGAAGTTCAGCTGCACGACCGCATAGCCCCGGCTGGCCAGCAGCTGGGCCTCGAGCTCGAAGGACCATGTATCGTGCGGGCCGTGCGGGCCACCGTGGACCAGCATCACCGCCGGCAGGTTGGCGTCGCGCCCGTCCGGCGGCAGGGTCAGGTATCCGGTCAGTTCGAGGCCGTCGCGCGCGCGGATGCGGAACGGTTCGCGCGCAGACATCTGTTTCGGGTCGATCCAGCCCTGGGCGGAGAGCAGGAATCGCAGCTGCATGTCCTCGGTGTTGAGCAGGTACCAGGCGAACGGCTCGCGGTCGCTGGTCACCTCCACCACGGCCCGGCTGCGATCGCGGGTGAAGCCTTCGATTGACACCTGCCGGCCGGGAAATGCCGCCAGCACGCGCTTCCAGAGCATCGTGTCCTCGTGCTCGGGATCGATGAACTCGTACGCCGGGTAGTCCGGCTCGAACCGTGCGCCGATCAGCTGTTTGCCACGGGCGTCGTAGATGGCGTCCCGCACGTCGGAGCGCTCGCTGACCAGCAACCGGCGGCGTTCGCCGGACTCCAGGTCGATGCGCCACACGCCGAGTTCGCCCTCCTGGCGAGACGCCACCAGGATGCCCTTTTCGTCGGCAGTAAAGGACAGCGGCCAGATGTCGGCCTCGAAGGGGCTGGGAAATTCGATCCAGTCCGAGTCCTCGTCACGTCGCCAGGCCAGGCTTTGTTCGCCGTCCACCGAGTAGCCGGTGGCGAAGCGCACGCGCGACTGCTGGTCGGTAACAACGCCGCCACGCGCCAGCGGGCTGTCGAGTACGAAGCTGGTGCGCCCGTTGTAGACGTTGACGCGCTCCACGCGCGGCTTAAGCCGCTCGCCATGCATGGCGTAGGTCAAAGTCGACACCAGGATGTGCTCCGGGTCGTCCGGCAGCATGTCGATGATGCTGACGCTGGTATAGACGAAGTTCATCGCACCAAGCGCGGGCCCGTGAATCTGCCGGCCACCCTTGCCGTCGATGCCGATGGCATAGATGCGCCCGGTGAGCACCGGCTGCGCGAGGTTGCCGACCTGCTGCGTGGTCCGGAACAGGATGCGCTCGTCGTTCGGCCACAGCATCCCCGACGCCAGCACGGACTCGCCGCCCGGCGGGCAAGACTGCAGCACGACCGACAGCTGCCGGCTGTCCTCGATGTTCAGTACCGTGAGGCAGGTCCGGTCGTCGACCGGCGTCGCAAGGGCAAGATGCCGGCCATCGGGCGACAGGGACGCACCGGTGAACTCCGCCTGGCGCACCATGTCTTCCAATGGGAGCGCGCCGACGGCCGCCGCCGGGCTCCCGAGGCACAGGGCGAGCACCGCACCGTATGCAAAGCGCTTTGACATATTCGCGTAACCTCATGAACTCGTGGACCGGCCGCAGCATGCACCGCTGCGGCGATGTCGGCGGGCAAGCTTATCATCTTCGTGCGGCTGGCTGGGTTACGGCGGCTGCGGCAGACTTGCACCGCTAGCTTCTACGGGACGGACTATTGCGAATCCTCGCCACCATCGTGCTTTGCCTCTTGCTGGGCACCTGCAGCCCGCACCTCACGGTGCTCGAGCAGGTGCAGCGCCATGGTGTGCTCAAGGTGGTCACGCGCAATGCCCCGACGACCTACTACATCGGCCCGGAGGGGCCCGTCGGGCCGGAGGTCGAGCTGGCGCGAGGCTTCGCCGATTTCCTCGGCGTTAGACTCGAGATCTACGCGCTGGACAATATCGCGCGGATCATTCCGGAGGTCACACAGGGCCGGGCCCATGTCGCTGCCGCCGCGCTGACCGCGACACCGTCCCGCGAGGCCACGCTGGAGTTCGGCCCGACCTACCGCACGGTCACGCAGCAACTCGTTTATCGGCAGGGCACCTCCATGCCGCGCACGGTCGAGCAGACCTACGGCCGGCGTCTGGAAGTGGCCGCCGGCAGCAGTTTCGTGGAAACCCTCGAGGCGCTGCGCATGGAGGCACCGGGCCTCACCTGGCTGGAGAACCCGCTGCGCGACGTGCAGGAACTGCTGGCGCTGGTGGCGAACGGCGAGATCGACCTGACGGTGGCCGACTCCACCGCCGTGGAGATCAACCGCTTCTTCTATCCGGACATCCGCGCGGCCTTCGACCTCAGCGAGCCCAAGCCCGTGGCGTGGGCCTTTCGCGCCGGCGACGACCACAGCCTGATCGAAGCCGCGCGACGCTACTTCGACGAGATCGAGGCCAATGGACGGCTGGCCGAGATCACCGACCGCTACCTGGGCCACACCGACCGCTTCGACTACGTGGGCACGCGGACCTTTCTGCAGCACATCGACACGCGCCTGCCCCGCTACCGCGAATGGTTCGAGGAGGTGGCCGCCGAGCATGGCATGGACTGGCGGCTGCTGGCGGCCATCAGCTACCAGGAATCGCACTGGAACCCCCGGGCCGTGTCGGTGACCGGCGTGCGCGGACTGATGATGCTGACGCTGCGCACGGCCGAAGCGGTCGGCGTGACAGATCGCGAGGATCCCGAGCAGAGCATCCGCGGCGGCGCGCGCTACCTCGAGCGCGTGATGGAGAAGATTCCGGAGCGCATCCCGCAACCCGACCGCACCTGGATGGCGCTGGCTTCCTACAATGTCGGCTTCGGCCACCTCGAGGATGCCCGCCGCATCACCGAGAGGCGCGGCCTCGACCCGGACCGCTGGGTGGACGTGCGCGACAGCCTGCCGCTGCTGACGCAGGAGCGCTGGTACAAGCAGACCCGCTTCGGCTACACGCGCGGCTGGGAGCCGGTGCAGTTCGTCGACAACATCCGGCGCTACTACGAGGTGCTGGCATGGATCACCGCCGATACCTTCGACCGGCCGGTGGTCGCGGACGGGTCGCGGCGCTAGCGCCGCCGGGCTTTTCGTTCGGGTCGACCGCGGGGACGCGCCGACTGCTGCCCGGCTCGGCCGAGTTGCCAGAAGGCTGGCCGACCGTTGCGCGGCGTGGCAGATGTCGCCATGGCTTGCGGCCACTGCCATGCTCAGCGGCAGTGCGGAGGCGGGGCGTTGCCATCGTCGCTTTCGCAGCGGGTGGGGGGTGTCATAGGCCGGCCGAGCGAGTTTTTCCTTGTCCGAGCGCAGGCCGGCCTATGGCGCCGCGCGCCCGCGGGCAAGCGGAAACCGGTGTCTGACCCCGGTTTAGTGCCGGTTTAGCGGCGGGCCAGGAAGAAGGCGCGCAGCAGGGCGCCGCATTCGTCGCCGAGCACGCCGGCGGTGACCTCGATGCGATGATTGAGCGCGGGCGCCTGCACGAGGTCGAACACACTGCCGGCGGCGCCGGTCTTCGGGTCGGCGGCGCCGTAAACCAGCCGCGCGATGCGCGCGTGCACCATGGCGCCGGCGCACATGGCGCAGGGCTCGAGCGTGACGTAGAGCGTTGCGCCGGGCAGCCGGTAGTTGCCGAGCGCCTGCCCGCCGGCGCGCAGCGCAAGCACCTCGGCATGGCCGGCGGGATCGCTCAGCGTGATGCAGCGGTTCCAGGTCTCCGCGATCACCTCGCCGCCGGCCACCAGCACCGCTCCGACCGGCACCTCGCCCTCGGCCTCGGCGCAGGCGGCCAGCGCCAGCGCACGCCGCATGTAGAGCTCGTCGACCGTGCCGGACAAGCCAGCCACGCTCATCGCGGCGGCAGCACGCCGCCGAACTTCACCCCGGACAGCAGGGCCATGTCCCGCTTCCAGGTGCTGAGGTCCCCGGGATTGAACTGGCTGAGGTGATCGTGGCCGCAGGCGCGTGCCATCACCTGCATCAGCTGGACCGATGCCTCGAGGAAGTTGCACAGCTGCCGCGCGGAGCGATCGACATCGATGCGCTTGCGCAGCTCGGGTTTCTGCGTCGCCACGCCCGAGGGGCAATTGTTGGTGTGACACATGCGCGCCGCGACGCAGCCCACGGCCTGGATGGCGGCATTGGCGATGGCGACGCCGTCGGCGCCGAGCGCCATGGCCTTGACGAAATCCATCGGCATGCGCAGGCCGCCGGTGATGATCAGGGTGACGCGCCCGCCGGCCTTCTGCTTGTCCAGGTGCCGGCGCGCGCGGGCCAGCGCGGGAATGGTGGGCACACTGATGTGGTCGCGAAAGATCTGCGGCGCCGAGCCGGTCGCGCCGCCGCGGCCGTCGAGGATGATGTAGTCGGCGCCCGCGTCGAGCGCGAACTGGACGTCGCGTTCGATGTGGTTGGCGCTCAGCTTGAACCCTACCGGGACGCCGCCGGTGATGTCGCGGACCCGCGCGGCGAACTTCCGGAAATCCTTCTTCGAGGACAGGTCCCGGAAAGTCGGCGGCGAGACCGCGGGCTCGCCTGCGGTGAGGCCGCGGACCTCCGCGATGCGGCCGACGTTCTTGCTGGCGGGCAGGTGGCCGCCGGTGCCGGTCTTCGCGCCCTGCCCGCCCTTGAAGTGGAAGGCCTGGACTCTTGCCAGCAATTCCTCCCGGAAACCGAACATGGCGCTGGCAAGCTCGTAGAAGTAACGCGAGTTGGCCTGTTGTTCCTCGGGCAGCATGCCGCCCTCGCCCGAGCAGATGCCGGTGCCCGCCAGCTCCGCGCCCCGCGCGAGTGCGATTTTCGCTTCCTCCGACAGGGACCCGAAACTCATGTCCGAGACGAACAGCGGAATCTTCAGCACCAGCGGTTTCCTGGCCTCGGGCCCGATGACCAGCTCGGTGCCCACCGCCACGTCCTCCTGCAGCGGCTTGTCCGCCAGCTGCGCCACCAGAATCTGCAGGTCGTCCCAATGGGGCAGCTCGTGGCGCGGCACGCCCATCGCCGTCATGGGGCCGTGCGCACCGTGTGACTTCAGGCCGTCCCGGGCGAGCTCATGGATGAAGGCCACAGTCGGCTCTTCCTTCGTGGCTTCCGCCTTCGGCCGGCCGCCGTCCCCGGAATGAATCGCCTGCGGGCCCGGGCCTTCCTTGCCGACCTGCTCGGCGGAGAACCGCTTGTGGGTGCCGTCGCAGAACGGCTGGTTGCCGGTGTGCTTGCAGGCGCACAGGTAGGCATCGCCGTCCTTTTCGGCGACGAACTTCTTTGGCGTGATGTCGGTGCTCTTGTGGGAGCCGTCGCAGAAGGGCTGGCTCTGCGAGCGGCCGCAGCGACACCAGTAGTATTCCTTGCCCTTTTCGAGCGTGACTTTCTGCGGCTTGTCGGCGGCGATGACGGGCCCGGCCATGGCGCCCTCCCGTGATGCTGGGTTCGGCCCCAGCTTACACCAGGGCGCCGTTCCTCACTCCCACTCGATGGTGGCGGGCGGCTTGCCGGAAATATCGTAGGTGACGCGCGAGATGCCGGCGACCTCGTTGATGATGCGCCGCCCGACCAGGTCGAGGAACTCGTAGGGCAGGTGCGCCCAGCGCGCCGTCATGAAATCGATGGTCTCCACCGCGCGCAGCGCCACCACATAGTCATAGCGCCGGCCGTCGCCCATCACGCCCACCGAGCGCACCGGCAGGAACACCGCGAAGGCCTGGCTGACCTGGTCGTACAGCTCGTGGCGGCGCAGCTCGGTGATGAAGATGTCGTCGGCGCGGCGCAGCAGCTCGGCGAACTCCTTGCGGACCTCGCCGAGGATGCGCACGCCGAGGCCGGGACCGGGGAAGGGATGGCGGTAGACCATGTCCCAGGGCAGGCCGAGCTCCAGGCCGATCTTGCGCACCTCGTCCTTGAACAGCTCGCGCAGCGGCTCGACCAGCTTCATGCGCATGCGCTCGGGCAGGCCGCCCACGTTGTGGTGCGACTTGATGACGTGCGCCTTGCCGGTGCTGGCGCCGGCCGACTCGATGACGTCGGGATAGATCGTGCCCTGCGCCAGCCAGTCGACGTCCTCCAGCTGTTGCGCCTGTTCCTCGAACACCTCGATGAACAGCCGGCCGATGATCTTGCGCTTCTCCTCCGGGTCGGTGACGCCGGCCAGCGCCGCGAGGAAGCGTTCCTCGGCATCCACGCGGATGACGCGGATGCCCATGTGCCTGGCGAAAGTCGCCATGACCTGGTCGCCCTCGCCGAGCCTCAGCAGGCCGTGATCGACGAACACGCAGGTGAGCTGCTCACCGATCGCCCGGTGCAGCAGCGCGGCCACCACCGAGGAGTCCACGCCGCCCGACAGGCCCAGCAGCACCTTGCCGCCGCCGACCTGCGCGCGCACCCGCGCGATGCTGTCCTCGACGATGTTGCCGGCGTTCCAGTCGCTGCCGCAACCGCAGATGTCGTGCACGAAGCGCGACACGATGCGAGCGCCCTGGCGGGTGTGGGTGACCTCGGGATGGAACTGCAGGCCGTAGAAGCGCCGGCCGTCGTCGGCGATGCCGGCCAGCGGGGCGCTGTCGGTGCCGGCGATGCCGATGAATCCCGGCGGCAGCGTCTCGACACGGTCGCCATGACTCATCCACACGTCCAGCAGCGCGCTGCCCGCCGCGTCCTCGTGGTCCTCGATGTCGTCGAGCAGGCTCGACGAGCCGGTGATGCGGACCTGCGCGTAACCGAACTCCCGGTGCGCGGAGTTGGCCACCTCGCCGCCCAGCTGGGCGGCCATGGTCTGCATGCCGTAGCAGATGCCGAGCACCGGCACGCCGAGCTCGAACACGGCGGCGGCGGCGCGCGGCCCCTCGCCCACCGTCACCGACTCGGGTCCGCCGGACAGGATGATGCCCGCCGGCGCGAAGTGACGGATGTCTTCCGCCGGGCAGTCCCACGCGCGGATTTCGCTGTACACGCCGGCTTCGCGCACGCGGCGCGCGATCAGCTGGGTGTACTGCGAGCCGAAATCGAGGATCAGGATTCGTTGCGCGTGGATGTCGGTGGTCATGGCGGCGATTTCTTCAGTCCACGCGGTAATTCGGCGCTTCCTTGGTGATGGCCACGTCGTGCACGTGGCTCTCGCGTACGCCGGCGTTGGTGATGCGCACGAACTTCGGCTTGCTGCGCATCTCCTCGATGGTCGAGCAACCCGTGTAGCCCATCGCGGCACGCAAGCCGCCGGCGAGCTGGTGGATGATCCCCAGCAGGCTGCCCTTGTAGGGCACGCGTCCCTCGATGCCCTCGGGCACCAGCTTCTCGACCTCGTCGGTCGCGTCCTGGAAGTAGCGGTCGCTGGAACCGTGGCGCTGCGACATGGCGCCCAGCGAACCCATGCCGCGGTAGGCCTTGTAGGAGCGGCCCTGGTACAGCTCGACCTCGCCCGGCGATTCCTCGGTGCCGGCAAACAGCCCGCCGACCATGATCGAATGGGCGCCTGCGACAATCGCCTTGGCGAGATCGCCCGAATAGCGGATGCCGCCGTCCGCGATCAGCGGCACGCCGGTGCCCTCCAGCGCCGCGGCGACGTTCGCCACCGCGCTCACCTGCGGCACGCCGACGCCCGCGACGATGCGCGTGGTGCAGATGCTGCCCGGGCCGATGCCGACCTTGACGCCGTCCGCGCCGGCCTCGACCAGCGCCCTGGCGGCGTCGCCGGTGACGATGTTGCCGCCGATGACCTGGATGTGCGGAAAGGCGTCCTTGACCCGCCGTACGCGCTGCAGCACGCCCAGCGTATGGCCGTGCGAAGTGTCCACCACGATGACGTCCACGCCGGCGGCCACCAGCGCTTCGACGCGCTCATCGGTGTCGGCGCTGGTGCCGACCGCCGCCGCCACCCGCAGCGCGCCACGTTCGTCCTTGCAGGCGCGCGGAAAATCGGTCGCCTTCTGGAAGTCCTTCGCGGTGATCATGCCCTTGAGGCGGAAATCGTCGTCGACGATCAGCACTTTCTCGATGCGATGCTGGTGCAGCAGCCGCAGCACCTCGTCCTTGGCGGCGCCCTCGCGCACCGTCACCAGCCGGTCGCGCGGCGTCATCACCTCGGACACGGGCAGGTCCAGGCGGGTCTCGAAACGCAGGTCGCGATTGGTGACGATGCCGACCGTGCGGTCGCCATCCACCACCGGCACGCCGGAGATGCCCTTGGCACGGGTCAGGTCGAGCACTTCGCGGATGGTCTTGCCCGGGGCCACCGTGATGGGATCGTTGATGATGCCGCTTTCGTATTTCTTGACGCGGCGCACCTCGCGGGCCTGCGCCTCGCCGGTCATGTTCTTGTGAATCACGCCGATGCCGCCTTCCTGGGCCAGCGCGATGGCCAGGCGCGCCTCGGTGACCGTGTCCATGGCGGCCGAGACGATCGGCAGCTGCAGCTGGATCTCTTTCGTCAGGCGGGTGCGCAGGCTGACGTCGCGCGGCAGCACCTCCGAGTAGGCGGGCTCGAGCAGGACATCGTCGAAAGTGAGGGCTTCCTGGATCAAACGCATCGCTGGTCCCTCGGGGGCAGTGGGTAGCGGTAAACCGGCCATTCTACGCGC